>NZ_JBEZWL010000150.1:0-17451 GCF_040648015.1 Streptomyces sp. NPDC029216
GTGGTCACCGTCACCGACGAGAACGCATCGCGGATCCTCGTCCACGACGCCCACGCCGCCACCCCCACCACCGCCTTCGCCCTCTCCCGCCTCGCCGACCCCGACACCCTGCACCGCACCCCCATCGGCGTCTTCCGCAACATCGACCGCCCCGTCTACGACACCCTCATGGCCGAACAACTCGACACCGCGATCGAGCGCTACGGCAAGGCCGACCTGGGAGCCCTTCTCACCGGCACCGATACCTGGACCGTCGCCCGCTGACAGACGCCATGCGGTGGGGGCCGGCCGTCACTCCCCGGCCAGGGTCTCCAGGAGCCGGGCCGCGAAGCGGGTCGGGTGTTCGGCGCAGCCCACGTGGCCGCCCGGGAACTCCGTGAAGGCGGCGCCGGTCAGGGCCGCCAGGCGGGTCGCCGGGCCGTACAGGGCGGGGATGTCGCGGGAGTCCTCGCCTGCGGCCAGGACGAGGCGGTCGGCGGAGGTGCGGAGGGCGGGCACGTCCGGGGTGCCGGCCGTGAACGGGTACAGGACGTGTTCCAGGAAGAACGGCTGGTTGGCGTACATGCGCGGCGCCATCTCCAGGATCTCCGGCGGCAGTTCGGCCGGCTGCGCGTCCCGCTCCGGGGCCCCGCCCAGGCCCTCGCCGAGGCGGGCCGTCGCCGCCCCCGCGCCCTGCGTCCGCATCAGCTCCCGTACCTCCGCGAAGAGCGCCCGGTACGGTGCGGGGTCGTCCAGGACCTCCACCAGCGGCGGCTCGTGCGCCACCAGCCGGCGCACCCGCTCCGGGTGGCGGGCCAGCAGCCCGAGCGCGGCGACGGCGCCGGCGCTGCACCCGAGGACGTACGCCGGCTCGCCGGGGGAGACCAGGTCCAGCACCCGGCGGGCGTCGTCGGCCCAGTCCTCCACCCGCTGGTCGCCGGCCGGCCCGTCGAGCGTGCTGCGGGACTGGCCCCGGGGGTCGTACGAGACGACGGTGTACCCCGCGGCGGCCAGCGCCGGGGCCGTCCCCGCGTACAGGCCGGCGTCGGCCCCGCCGCCGGGGATCAGCAGGAGTACGGGGCCCTCGCCGCGCCGCTCGTAGTACAGCGTGGCGCCGGGCGCCTCCAGCGTGCCGGTCGTGAACTCGTGCGCGGTCGTGGTCATCGGGCTTCCCCCTCGTTCGGTGACGGCCAGTTCGCCAGGGCCACGTGCAGGGCGTCCAGCCCGCGCGCCCAGGACTCCCGCACCTCGCGGGAGTGTCCGAAGGCGCCGCTCAGCTCCAGGTGGACGTAGCCGTGGAAGGTGCTGCGCAGCAGCCGGGCGGCGTCCGTCAGGTCCGGCTCCTCCAGCCCGTAGGCGCGCAGCATCCCGTAGGTCAGTTCGACGCTGCGCAGCAGCCCGGCCGAGCCGGCCACCTCCTCCGGGTCGAACCGCATCTGTGAGGCGGCGTAACGGCCCGGGCGTTCCAGGGCGTACTCCCGGTAGGCGTCGGCGAACGCGACGAGCGCGTCCTTGCCCGACCGCCCGGCGACGGCGACCGCGATCCGCTCGGTCATCTCCTCGCCGGCCAGCAGCGCCACCCGCACCCGCAGGTCCCGCAGACCGCGCACGTGCGAGTACAGGCTCGCGTCCTTGACGCCGAACCGCCGCGCGAGCGCGGACAGCGACACCTTCTCGATCCCGGCCTCGTCCGCCATCTCGGCGGCCGCCTCCGTGAGCCGTGCGGCGTTGAGTCCTGCGCGCACCATACGGCGCCTCCCCCTGCGATGGCCTGGCTAGTTGCTCTAGGTCTAAACCTAGAGGCTCTAGGTTTCAGTTGTCCACACGGATTCCGGCTGCGGTCGGACGGGTGCCCGTCTGCGTGGCGTAGTCGCGCAGGGTGATGTTCTCGGCGGTCTTGCGGGCGATCCTCGCGGCCATGTCCTTGCCCGGCAGGTAGGGCATGACCTTGTAGTAGCGGTTGAGGAGCGCCACGAGCAGCCTGCTCCGGGGGACCATCATCTTCGCGACCCCGTCGCCCATCTTCTGGCAGCCCTCCGCGTACGCCCGCATCTCCCGCTCGTACGCGGCGAAGGCGGTGCGGTGGTCGCCGCGCGCGGCGGCGAGCTCCCCGGCCAGGACGTACGCGCCCACCAGCGCGAGCCCCGAGCCCATGCCCGACAGGGACGAGGGGCAGTACGCGGCGTCGCCGACCAGGGCGACCCGGCCGCGCGACCAACTGTCCATGCGGACCTGGCCGACGGAGTCGAAGTAGAAGTCCGGGGCGTGGCGCATCCGCTCCAGCAGGTGGTCGCTCTGCCAGCCGTTGCCCGCGAACCGCTCGGTGAGCAGCGCCTGCTGGCGCGTCACGTCCCGGCGGTCGAGGTCCAGCAGCGGCGAGCCGAAGTAGAAGACGCCCTTGGCCTCCGTGTTCCCGCGGGCGCTGTACATCGCCACCATCCGGCCGGGGGTGACGTAGGTGTGCCCGGTGCGGTCGAGGCCGAGGTGGTTGGCGGTGGTGAAGACCGCGCAGTAGACGCCGAGGTGCTTCACGTAGCGCTCCTCCGGCCCGAAGGCCAGGCTCCGGGTGCGGGAGTGGAGGCCGTCGGCGCCGACGACCAGGTCGAAGCGGCGGGGGGCGCCGCGCTCGAAGGTGACGTGGACCCCGTCGGCGTCCTCGGCCAGGGAGGTGACGGAGTCCCCGAAGACGTACTCGGTGTTCTCCTTGGTGGCGTCGTAGAGGATCCGCGCCAGGTCGCCCCGGAGCACCTCCAGGTCCCCGGCGAACAGGTCGGCGGGGAGCTTCGCCAGCGGCTTGCCCGCGCCGTTCACGTACGACATGGAGCCGGTGCCGGTGCGGGCAGCTTCGAGGGCGTCGAGGATGCCCATGCGGCGCAGCACCGTCAGGTGGGCCTCGCCCCGGAAGTCGACGGCGTAGCCGCCCTCGCGCAGGGCGGGGGCGCGCTCGACGATCGTGGGGGCGAAGCCGTGGCGGTGGAGCCAGTAGGCGAGGGCCGGGCCGGCGACGGAGGCGCCGGAGATCAGGACGGTGGTCTTGCGGGCGGCGGCGGTGCCGGCGGTGGTGTTCGTCATGGGGCACAGCGTGCGCGGGGGTGCTCACCGCGCGCTCACCGCCGGCTCACCTCCGGCGTGAGCGGAGGGGTGAGGGCGGGTCGCGCCGCCCGCGCGTGACGTGGCACACACCGATTCTGGTCATGGTGCCACGTATGTGCCATAGTGGCGCCATGGATCTGAGGCCGTACGTAGAAAACCTCCGGCACGAGCTCGCCGTCGCCGCCGACGCGGGCGGCGACGAGGCCCGCGCCCTGGCCGGCCGGCTCACCGCCCCCCTGGAGTCGGCCACCCGGCTGACCCTGCTCAACGCCCTCTCCGACGCGATGGACGAGGTCACGCGGGACCTGGCGCCGGGATCGGTTTCCGTACGGCTGCGGGGCCTGGACCCCGAGTTCGTCGTGGCCGTCCCGCAGGCGGAGCCCGCGTACGACGAGCGCCCGGCCGCCCCGGCCGTACCGTCGGCCCCGGTCCTTCCCGAGGGCGAGGAGGGCGGGACGGCGCGCATCAACCTCCGCCTGCCCGCGCACCTCAAGGCCCGCGCCGAGGAAGCGGCCGGCCGCGAGGGGATCTCCGTCAACTCCTGGGTGGTCCGTACCCTGTCCGGGGCCCTGGCCGAGGCCGCCGCCGAGCAGTCGGCGGGGCTGCGGCGCACCCGGGCCGGACAGAGCTACACCGGCTGGGTGCGCTGACCGGCGCCACCCGGCCGCTCCCCGTACCCCCTCGTCCGCCGGACCGGCGGGAACCCGCACCACGTCATGAGGATCGGACCGTCATGCTTACCTTCGAGACCCCCGCACCGATCGCCCTCTCCGTCGAGATCGACGTGGGGTCGGTCCGCCTCACGGCCGGCGAGCGACCGGACACCGTCGTCGAGGTCCTCCCCGCCGATCCCGCCGACCCGGACGACGAGCGCGCGGCCCGGGAGTGCCGGGTCGACCACGCCGGCGGCACGCTGACGGTACGCGGCCCCAGGAAGCGCCTCCCGTTCGGCAGGGTCGGCTCGGTCGACGTGTGCGTCGGACTGCCGGCCGGCTCCCGCGTCCGCGCCGCCACGGGGGTGGGCGCCCTCGTCCTGGACGGAGCCTTCGGCGCGTGCGTGCTGAAGTCCGGCGCCGGGGACATCCGGGTGGCCGAGGCCGGCCCGGTCGAACTGCGCACCGGCCACGGCGACGTCCGCCTGGACCTCTGCGCCGGCGACGCCGAGGTCCAGGGGGCGGGCGGGATCCGCATCGGCCGGGTCGACGGCACGGCGACCGTCAAGAACCTCAACGGCGACACCGAGATCGGCGAGGTCACCGGAGACGTCCGGGCGAAGAGCTCGAACGGCTCCATCACCGTCGACCGGGCGCACGGCTCCGTCGAGGCCAAGTCCGCGAGCGGCGCCATCCGGATCGGCGAGCTGGCCCGCGGCAAGGCGGACCTCCAGACCGCCGCCGGCCGGATCGACATCGGCATCCGGGTCTCCGTCGCCGCCTGGCTCGACGTCACCTCCCGCCTGGGCAAGGTGCACAACACCCTCGGCCCCTCCGAAGGACCCGACGGCTCCGACGGCGTCGTCGAGGTCCGCGCCCGCACCGGCCTGGGCGACATCGTGATCACCCGCGCCGCGTGACAGGGCCTTAGCGGGCGGCGGGGACCGGGTTGTCCAGGGTGAGGGCGGTGCAGCGGACCCCGCCGCCGCCCTTGCGCAGCTGCGTCGTGTCGAGTTCGACCACCGTGCTGCCCCGCTCGCGCAGGGTCGCGGCGAGCCGGGGGGCGCCGGTGGTCATCGTCACGGTCGTGCCGTCGCTGATCAGGTTGAGGGCGAAGGCCCGGGCCTCCTCGGTGTCGACCTCTATCAGGTCGAGCCCCAGGGAGTGCAGCACACCGACGCTCTCCGCCTCCAGCGCGCCCGGGTAGTAGGCGAGGGTGCCCTCGTCGATCACGGCCACGGCCAGGTCCAGGTCGTACCACTCGTACCCGGCGGTGCGCAGCGGCACCACCTGGTGGCCGGTCAGGTCCGCCAGGACGTCGTGCATCCGGCGGTCCGTGCGCTGGCCGTGGCCCGCCAGCAGCAGGTCCCCGCAGGCGAGGGCGTCGCCCTGGCCGCTGAAGGAGTAGGGGGCGTCGAACACGTCGATGCCGTTCTCCTTCAGCCAGGACCGGAAGTACGGGATCTCGGCGGCGCGGGCGGCCGGCGGGTCGCCCAGCACGGCGCGGTCGCCGCACACCCAGGCCCCGTTGGCCGTGTACACCATGTCGGGGCACTCCGGCGCGGACGGCATCCGGCGGACCGTGCGGCCGGCCGCGAGGTGGGCGGCGGCGATCGCGTCGTGCTCGGCGACGGCGGCCCCCGCGTCCGGCTGGACGCGGGTGTCCATGTACGGGTTGATGACGTAGTCGATGCGGAAGTGGGTGGCATCGGACATCAGCAGTTCGGTGTTCATCCATGGGCTCCAGGGGCGGGGTTGAGGGGCCTCGGGTGGTCGGACTGGTCTGGACGGTGGCAGAGCCGGGCGGACCGGAGCGGAACGGAAGGCGACGGCCAGGTGGCCCCGGACGCGCTGCCCGGGGCCGCCGCCGGACGCCGGGCGCGGCTACCGGCCGTGCCGGGCCCGGTCCCGTCGCCGGGCCACCGCCGTGCCCGGGTCCTTCGGCTCCCGCGGGTCAGGGGCGGCGCCCGTCCGTCCGGCGGCCCGGGGGTGACCGCGGCGCGGGCGCCGTCGCCGCGTCCGAGCATGGCAAGGCGGGCCCCGACGGGGCAACGCCCACGGGCTCCCTGTCCCGCCGGCGGGACACCCCGGCCCACCCCCTCCGACTCCGGAGGACGCGCCGAGCCGCCCGCTACCGCGTCCCACAAGCCGCAAAGCCTCCCCGGCACCGCCCGTACACGGGCACCTCGACAACGACACGGGGACACCTCCCGGCGGGAGCGGGCGCATGGCGGCGCGGTGCCGTGTGGCCCGGGGCATGTCCCGGCGGTGGCGGGTGCATGGCGGCGCGGTGCCGTGTGGCCCGGGGCACGTCCCGGCGGTGGCGGTCGTATTCCGGCGCGGTGCCGTGAGGCCTGGGGCACGTCCCGGCGGGAGCAGGCGCATTGCGGCACGGCGCCGTGCGGCCCGGGGCACCTCCCGGCGGTGGCGCGGGCCGCCCGGTCGTGCGGGCGAACACGCCGCCCGGTCGTGCGGGCCAACACGCCGCCGGGTGCGGGGGGTTGCGCGGGCGGCCGCCGCCGCGGCCGGAGGCGGAGGCGCGCCCTTTCGCGCGGGGGACCTCCAGCCGCCGGTCACCCCGTCGTGCAGGGCGTCGCGAACACGGCGTCGGGGGCCGGGCGGCCCCGGGGCCCTGGCGGGGTGTCAGGTGTGGGCCGTCACCGCGGCGATGACGTCCTCCGGCAGGCCCAGCAGGCGCAGGGAGGCCGGGGCGGTGCCGCCCACCACCGCTGCCGCCGACGCGGCGGCCTCCGCGTAGCGGGACCGGGCCGTCGCCCGGTCGCCGTTCGACTCCGCGACCCGGCCCAGCCCGGCGAGGGCCCGGACCCGGCTGCCCGCGCTCTTGATCCAGTGCGGGTCGATCCGCTCCAGGGCCTCCGCGTACAGGCGTTCGGCCTGCGCCGGGTCCCCGTCCCGCAGGGCCAGGTCGGCGAGCCCGCGCAGGGCCCCCGCCAGGGCGGCGGAACCCCCGGCGCGGCGGGCGAGGGCCGCCGCCCGGGCGTAGTCGGCGCCGGCCGCCGCCGGGTCCCCGTCCACGAGGTGGTCGCCCCGGTTGACCAGCAGGTCGGCGCTGTCCTCCAGGGCGCCGAGCCGCCCGGTCAGCTCCAGGGCCTGGTCGGTGAGCGCGACGGCCCCCGCCCGGTCGCCGCGCGCCGCCGCCATCCCGGCGAGCGCGTCCAGGACCAGGGCGCCGCCCCACAGGTCGCCGGCCGCGCGGAAGCCCTCCAGGGCGGTGGTGAAGGCCCGTTCGGCGCCGGCCGGGTCCCCCTGCCCGAGGGGCTCGAACCCCGCCACGTACGAGGCCGCGCCCCGCACCCACGGCTCGGCGGAGTCCCGCTGCGCTGACACGAGCGCGAACGCCCGCAGCGGGTCGGCCTCGGAGGCGTTGCGCATCATCCACAGCAGCAGCACCACCGGGTAGCGGCCCACCCTGCCGCCCGGCCACGCGGCGGCCAGCAGCTCCTCGGCCCGCGCCCGGTGGCGCCGCCACAGCGCGTGGCCGCCGGGCCGGGCGGCCGCCAGCAGCACGCAGGCCACGTACTCCTCGCCCAGCCCCTCCGCGGGCGCGTCCCCGAGGGCGTCGAGCACCGCCGCGGCCTGCGCGGCGACCGAACCGGACATCCCGCGGATCGACAGGTACGCGCAGGCCGACGCGAGCAGTTCCAGGGCCGTCCCCCACCGGCCCTCCTCCACCGCCCAGCGCACCGCGGCGAGCAGCTCGCCGTGCTCGGCCGCCAGCACCCCCAGCCACTCCAGCTGTCCGGCGCCCCGCAGGTGCGGATCGGCGGCGCGCACCAGGTCCAGCACGTACGCGGCGTGGGCGGCGCGCACCTCCCGGCCCTCGCCCGCCTCCTCCAGCCGCTCGGCGCCGTACGCGCGGATCGTCTCCAGCATCCGGAAGCGTCCGCCCGCGAACTCCAGCAGCGACTTGTCGATCAGCGACTCCAGGGTCTCCCCGTCGGCCCCGCACACCCCCAGCGCCGCAGGACCCGTCGCGCCGCCCGCGAAGACGGTGAACCGCCGCGCGGCCCGCTGCTCCTCGCCGGAGAGCAGCTCCCAGCTCCAGGCGACGACCGAACGCAGGGTGCGGTGCCGTCCGTCGGCCGTGCGGCCGCCCCGCGCGGCGGCCATCCCGAGCCGGTCGTCCAGCCGGCCCGCCAGGTCCTCCAGGTCCATCGTGCGCAGCCGGGCGGCCGCCAGCTCGATGGCCAGGGGCAGGTTGTCGAGGGCCGCGCAGATCCGCTCCACCGGCCCGGGCCCGGCCGTGAAACCGCGCCGGACGGCCGAGGCCCGTTCGGTGAACAGGCGTACGGCCGCCCCGTCGTCGAGCGGCCGTACCGGCCAGAGGTTCTCCCCGATGACGGACAGCGGCTCCCGGCTGGTGGCCAGCACCCGCAGCCGGGGGCAGGCCGCCAGCAGCCGGGCCGCCAGCTCCGCGGCCTCCTCGACGAGGTGCTCGCAGTTGTCCAGGACGAGCAGCAGCACCCGGTCGGACAGGGCCATGGCCAGCCGCTCGACGGGACCCTGGCCCGGGCCCCCGGCCTGGAGCCCGTTCTCGCGCAGCCCGAGCGCGCCCAGCACCGCCTGCGCCAGGCCGGAGCCCTCGCGCAGCGAGGCGAGTTCCACGAAGCACACGTCGTCGCAGGCGAGCCCCGCGACCTCCACCGACAGCCGGGTCTTGCCGACACCCCCGGGCCCGACCAGCGTGACCAGCCGGGCCACCCGCAGCAGTCCGACGACCTCGTCCACCTCCGCGGCCCGGCCGACGAAGGAGGTCAGCTGCGCGGGCGGCGCGGCCTGCGCGGGGGAGGGGGCGGGGTCCAGCAGCTCCCGGTGCAGCGCGACCAGTTCGGCCGACGGGTCGGTGCCCAGCTCCTCGGCCAGGTGCCGCCGCGTCGCCTCGTACACCACCAGCGCCTCGGCCTGCCCGCCGTCGGCGAACAGGGCCCGCATCAGCAGCCCCGCGAGCCGCTCGCGCAGCGGATGGCGCCCGACCAGCTCCCGCAGCTCCGGTACGGCCGCCCGGTGCCGGCCGAGCCGCAGCCCGGCCTCGATCCGGTCCTCGACCGCCCCGAGCCGGCCCTCCTCCAGCCGTACGGCGACCGCCCGCGCCGTGTCGCTGTCCACCGGGTGCGCCAGGTCCGCAAGCGCCGGCCCGCGCCACAGGCCGAGGGCCTCCTCCAGCAGCGCCTCCGCCCGCGCGGGATCGCCTTCACCGAGCGCGGCCCTGCCCTCGCGGGCCAGCCGTTCGAACCGGCAGGCGTCCACGTCCTCGGGGCCGACGACGGCCCGGTAGCCGGCCCCCGACCGCTCGATCAGCGCCGCGCCCAGCACGGCGCGCAGCCGGGACACCTGGGACTGGAGGGCGTGCGCCGACATCGCCCCGTCCGGGGCGATCTCCTCGGCGAGCCGCTCGGCGGACACCGTCTCGCCGGGGCTCAGCAGCAGCAGGGTCAGCAGCGCGCGCCGGGCGGGGCCGCCGAGCGGAACCTCGGAGCCGTCGTCGCGCCGTGCCAGAGTCCCGCCCAGGATGGAGAACCGCATGCGGCTGATTATCACCCGTCATGATCACGCCAGACCCCGCCGGTTCCGGACCGGCCGCCGGGTGCCCACAGGCCGGTCACCGGCCGGGTCGGCCGAGCGGTCGGCCGAGCGGGTCAGCCGAGCGGGCCGAGCCAGGTGCCGCCGGAGACGTCGACGGTCTGGCCGGTCATCCAGCGCCCCTGCGGCCCGGCCAGGAAGCCGACGACGTCGGCGACGTCCTCCGGCTCACCGAGCCGCCCGAGCGCGGTGATCGACTCCAGCGCGGCCACCACCTCGGGGACCGCCGTGTAGCCGGCGGTCAGGTCGGTCCGGACGGCGCCGGGCGCGACGGTGTTGACGGTGATGCCGCGCCGGCCCAGCGCGTTGGCCAGGGTCGGGGCCATCGACTCCAGGGCCGCCTTCGTGATGGTGTAGCCGATCTGGCTCGCGACCGCGAAGCGGCTGGCCGTGGAGCCGATGTTGACGATCCGGCCGCCGTCGTTGAGCAGCGGCAGCGCGCGCTGGACCACGAACAGCGGGGTGGTGACGTTGACCGCGAGCAGCCGGGCGAACTCCTCCTCGGTGAGCTGCTCGACCGAACTGCCCGAGCCGATCCCCGCGTTGTTGACGAGGACGTCCAGCCCGCGTCCCGCCAGCCCGGCGGTCAGGCCCTCGAACAGCGCGTCCACCGCGCCGTCCTCCCCGAACCGGGCCCCGACGGCGAACGCCGCGCCGCCCGCCTCCTCGATCCGCGCCACGGTCTCCTGCGCCGCCTTCCCGTCGGTGCCGTAGTGGACGGCGACCAGGGCCCCCTCGGCGGCCAGCCGCAGTGCCACCGCCCGGCCGATCCCCCGCGAACCGCCCGTCACCAGCGCCGTCTTGCCGTTCAGCGTGCCGCCCATGTCCCGCTCCTCGTCCACCGGCCGGGCCCCTGGCGGCCCCGGCGATGGACACACCGTCGCCCGGGCCGCTCACCGCGTGCTCACCGTCCGCTCACCGCTCCCGGTCGAGCCGCAGTGGTGTCACGGTGGCGCCTGCATGGAGTCACCCCGTTCTAGGCGTAGTTCGGGGCTACCGCGGGAAACATGTGCCCGGTTTCGATGACCTTTGGCCCCATGTGGCACATCGATGACGTCAGGTAGTGCGCCTATGTGGCTCCCTCTAGCGCCATTCATGTGCCATAGTGGCGCCACGGGTCGGGCTCGTGCCGTACGGGACCGCTCCTCCCTCGTCCCTTCCCCGCCGACCAACGGGAGTCTGTTTCGCCATGGCCACCTTCCTTTACAAGACGGGCCGGTTCGCCTTCCGGCGGCGGGGCCTGGTGACCCTGCTGTGGCTCGCCGTCCTGGTCGCGGTCGGCCTCGCCGCCTCCACCGCCCCGCCCCCGCCGGCCGACACGTTCTCCATGCCGGG
The DNA here is from genome assembly GCF_040648015.1 of Streptomyces sp. NPDC029216. Classification (NCBI taxonomy): domain Bacteria; kingdom Bacillati; phylum Actinomycetota; class Actinomycetes; order Kitasatosporales; family Streptomycetaceae; genus Streptomyces; species Streptomyces sp. NPDC029216. Next base: position 10,662 of record NZ_JBEZWL010000150.1, read on the forward strand.
CACGGAGTCGCAGCAGGCCTTCGACGTCCTCAAGGAGAAGTTCCCGGCCGCGAGCGCGGACGGCGCCACCGCCCGCGTGGTGGTCCGCGCGCCGGCCGGCCGCAAGCTCTCCGACCCCGACCAGAAGCCCAAGGTCGAGGGACTCGTCGCCGCCCTCGCCAAGGCGCCGGACGTGGTCGCGGCCTCCGACCCCTTCCAGACCAACGCCGTCAGCAAGGACGGCACCACGGCCTACGCCGTGGCCACGTACAAGGTCTCGGCCCTCAAGCTGACCGACGAGGCGCACGACGGCCTCGACGCGGTCCTGGAGAAGTCCCGGGCCGACGGACTGACCGTCGAGTCCGGCGGTGACGCCGTCAAGGTCGAGGCCGCCATGGGCGGTGCCGAGGGCATCGGCATCCTCGTCTCCGCCGTGGTCCTGCTGCTCACCTTCGGCTCCCTGGTCGCCGCCGGCATGCCCCTGCTCACCGCCGTCATCGGCGTGGCCGTCGGCAGCGCCGCCGTCACCGCCCTCGGCAGCACCCTCGGGCTCTCCGCCACCACCGCCACGCTGGCCATGATGATCGGCCTCGCGGTCGGCATCGACTACGCCCTGTTCATCATCTCCCGCTACCGCGCCGAGATGTCCGAGGGCCGCGACCGCGCCGACGCCGCCGGCCGCGCCGTCGGCACCGCCGGCTCGGCCGTCGTCTTCGCCGGCCTCACCGTCATCATCGCGCTCGCCGGACTCGCCGTCGTCAACGTCCCGATGCTCACCAAGATGGGCCTCACCGCCGCCGGCACCGTCGCGATCGCCGTGCTCATCGCGGTCACGCTCGTCCCCGCGCTCCTCGGCTTCGTACCCGTCAAGGTCATGCCCCGCCTGGAGCGCAAGGCCATCTACGGCAAGCCGCTCACCGCACGCCAGCAGCGCAAGGCCGACCGGATCGCGGCGCGGCGCGGGCCCAACCTCGGCACCCGCTGGGCACAGTTCGTCGTACGCCGCCCCCTGCTGGTCCTGGCCGTCGGCGTCCTCGGCCTCGGCGCCCTCGCCGTGCCCGCCGCCAGCCTCCAGCTCGGCCTCCCGGGCGAGGGCACCATGGCGGTGGACACCACCCAGCGCAAGGCCTACGACATGCTGTCCGAGTCCTTCGGACCCGGCTTCAACGGCCCGCTGACCGTCACCGTCCAGGCCAAGGACGCGGCCGCCGCGGCCGGCACCGTCGGCAAGGAACTCGCACAGGTCAAGGGCGTCGCCGCGGTGACCCCCGCGGTGCCCAACGCCGCCGGCGACACCGCCGTCATCACCGTGGTCCCGGCCTCCGGTCCCACCGAGCACGAGACCGAGGAACTGGTCACCACCCTCCGCGGGATGGCGGGCGGCATCGAGGCCGACACCGGCTCCGAGATCCTGGTCACCGGCCAGACCGCCCTGTTCATCGACTTCTCCCGCACCCTCGACGACGCGATGCTGCCCTACCTGGGCCTGGTCGTCGGCCTCGCCTTCCTGCTCCTGGTGCTGATCTTCCGTTCGCTGCTCGTCCCGCTCAAGGCGGCCCTCGGCTTCCTCCTGTCGGTCTCCGCCGCCCTGGGCGCCGTCGTGGCCGTCTTCCAGTGGGGCTGGCTCGCCGACGTCCTCGGCATCGAGCAGCCCGGCCCGATCATGAGCACCCTCCCGATCTTCATGATCGGCGTGGTGTTCGGCCTCGCGATGGACTACGAGGTCTTCCTCGTGACCCGGATGCGGGAGGCGTACGTCCACGGCGCCGGGCCCACCGAGGCCGTGGTCACCGGATTCCGCTACGGCGGACGGGTCGTCAGCGCCGCCGCGATCATCATGACCAGCGTGTTCTCCGGCTTCATCCTGGAGACGAACGACTTCGTGAAGATGGTCGGCTTCAGCCTCGCCGCCGCCGTCCTCTTCGACGCCTTCGTGGTCCGCATGGCCCTGGTCCCGGCCCTGTTCGCCCTCCTCGGCAGGTCGGCCTGGTGGCTGCCGCGCTGGCTCGACCGGCTGCTGCCGAACATGGACGTCGAGGGCGAGAAGCTGAACCGGCAGCACTCCGTCACGATCGCGAAGGGCGGCCCGGCGGCCCCGCACCCCGCCCACCGCCGCGAGGACCAGCACGACTACTCCGTCTGAGCCCCGCACCCGCACCCGCACCCGCAGCACCGCGACCGCGCCCGTACACCGGGGGATCCGATCCTCCGGCGTGCGGGCGCCGCCGCTTTCCGGAGAAAAGCCGTGGCCCCCGCCCGACGGCCCCGCATAGGCTCCCTGCCGCCCGTACCGCCGCCCCCGTCCCGAGGAGCCCCGTGGCAGCCGGCACCAAGATGCACGCCGACGAGGCCGACACCGACGAGTCCCTCGTCGGCGCGCTGATCCGCGCCCAGTTCCCGCAGTGGGCCCACCTTCCCGTCAGCAGGGTCGCCTCGGCCGGGACGGACAACGCCATGTACCGGCTCGGCTCCGGCATGGCCGTGCGCCTGCCCCGGATCCCGGGCGCCGCCGCCGACGTGGCCAAGGAGAACCGCTGGCTGCCGCACCTCGCCCCGCACCTGCCGCTGGCGGTGCCGGAGCCCCTGGGCCAGGGCGTCGCCGGCGAGGGCTTCCCCCACCCGTGGTCGGTGTACCGCTGGCTCGACGGCGAGAACCTCTTCGACGAGCCCGTCACCGACCTGCGCGAGGCCGCCGTCGGACTCGGCCGCTTCGTGGCGGCCCTGCGCGGGGTCGACGCCGCCGGCGCACCGGTGTCCTTCCGCGGCGGACCGGTCGCCACCCGCGACGAGGGGGTCCGCGCCGCGATCCGCGACCTCGGTGCGGACGGGACGCACGACGCCGACACCGCGACCGCCCTCTGGGAGGAGACCCTCGGGCTCCCGCAGTGGGAGGGCGCCCCCGTCTGGCTCCACGGCGACCTGCTGCCGGGCAACCTGCTGGCCCGGGACGGCCGGCTGCGGGCCGTCATCGACTTCGGCGGAGTGGGCGCCGGAGACCCCGCCTGCGACACGATGGCCGCCTGGACGCTGCTGACGGCCGAAACCCGCGAGCCCTTCCGCGAGGCGTGCGGGGCGGACGACGCCACCTGGGCCCGGGGCCGCGGCTGGGCCCTGGCCTTCGGCCTCACCGCCGAGCACTACTACCGCGAGACCAACCCGGTCCTCGCCGCCGTCGCCCACCGCACGACGGCCGAAGCCCTCGCCGATTTCCGGGGCACCGCCCGGGCCCGCCCCTGACCGCTCCTCGGCCCGGCCGGACCCCGACGGGACCGGGCCGGGACACGTCTCAGTACCGCTGCGAGCCGTTCTCCGTGTCGAACGTGTAGAACCGGTGGTGGTCGAGCATGTCGGCCGGGGTCACGTTGTTCCACGGGCTCAGGACGGACCGCAGGTCGACCACGTTCGCCGTCCGGGTGGCGGGCAGGTAGCCCGACTTCGGGTTCTTCGCCTGCCACTCGGCCCACAGCTTGTCGATGAAGGCGTGGTGCAGCCAGAACACTGGGTCGTTGGGGGAGGCGGCGGAGGTCATGTGGCCGCCCACCCACACGTGCACCCGGTTGTGCAGGTTGACGCCCCGCCAGCCCTCCAGGTGGTTGCGGAAGCCGTTCGAGGCGCTGTTCCAGGGCGCGGAGTCGTACACCGGCATGGCGATCACGGAGTCCACGTCGGCCCGCGTCGGCAGCTGCGGGGTCCCGGAGCCGAGACCGCGCCGCAGGTAGGTGCGCCGGTCCACGCCCACCGTCAGCGGCCACTTGCCGCCCTGGTAGGCGAAGGGCCCGTCGAGGACCTGGCCGTCGCGGCCCCGGCGGGTGCCGCCCATGAAGTCCGAGGCCCACAGCGAGGAGTTGGCCGTGCGGTCCGCGGTCCAGTCCCAGTAGGGGAGCGAGACCTTCGGGTCCACCCGCTGGAGCGACGCCTCGAAGTCCAGCAGGAACCGGCGGTGCCAGGGCAGGAAGGAGGGGCCGCGGTGGCCGATCCGGTCGCCGAAGTCGTCGTCGTTCATGAGGAACCAGTTGTGGGCGTTGACGTACCGGTCGTAGATGCCCGTCCGCTTGAGTTCCAGCACGGCGTTGACGAACGCGCGCTTCTCGTCGGGGGTCAGCGTGGCCTGGTTCTTGCGTACGGTGGTCACAGCTTGGCCTCCTTCGGGGCGAAGGGGACGAGGTCGGCGCCCTGGAGCTCGCGGACGGCGGCGCGGGCCGCCGAGATCGGGTCGGGGAAGGTCTCGTAGTGGTTGACGACGGTGACCCAGGTGTTGTCGGCGTTGCGCATGAGGTGCAGCTCGTTGCCGTCGATCTTGACGACGGGCATCCCGACCCCGTGGTGGCCGCCGGAGCCCACGGTGATCTGGATGCGGTGGCCCTCGTAGGTCTCGTCGATGGTGCCGGTGGGTATGGACATCGGCGCGCCCGACGCCCCTGCCGCACCGGACGGGCCGGCCGCCGGGGCGGCGGCGGGGTCCTTCTTGGACGAGCAGGCGGCCAGTCCCAGGGCTGCGGCGACACCGGCGCTGAGCCCCAGCGCCTGCCGGCGAGTGATCTTCTTCATGGCCTGAATAGGTACCAGAAGTCCTTGAACGCTCGATCATTGGCCCGCACACCGAACGTCACCGGGCAGGACGGAGCGCAGGTGGACGCGGTACGGCCACGGCTCATCTTACGTGGCCATGACAGCACCTTCCGGCCAGCCGCCGTCCCGGCGTGTCGCTCAGGACAGGCGGGTCCAGCGCTGTGAGGCGTCACCGTCGCACGAGGCCGTCACGAGCCCGCCCGCCATGGGCAGGTCGAGGCAGCCGCCGCCGAGGTCGGAGCGCAGGGTGCCGCCCGAACCGGTGCGCCACACCCGGCCGATGTCCTGGGCGCAGTCGCCCACGAACACGGCCTGGCCCAGCCCGTTGGAGTACAGGCACTGGCCGGACTGCTCGTTGACGAGCTTGAAGCTGCCGTCCGGCCTGCCGCGTACGGTCCACCGGGCGCTCGCGTCACCGCAGTCCCCGTGGTCCGATGACCCGAACACCTGCGTGATGCACTGGCCGTCGGCGCCGTTGCGGTAGCGGCCGGTGCCGGAGGAGGGCGGCTGGGGCGGCGGGGTCTTCGTGGACGACCCCCCGCCGGAGGGGCCCGCACCGCCCGCGGCGTCACCCGTACCGGGGGCCGGGCCGGTGCCCGTACCGGGTCCCGTTCCGGGTGCGGGACCGCTTCCGGTGCCCCCGTCCTGCCCCGCGCCCCCGGGGCCCTGGCCGGCCGGGCCCGCGCCGCCCGGGGACGGTGCGCCCGCCTGCGGGGCAGCACCCGACGGTGCGGCGCCCGAGGCCGACGGACCCGCCGAAGCCGGGGCCGGGGCCGACGGCCCGCCCGATGCGGGGACGGAGGCCGGCGGGGTGCCCTGCGGCGCGGCGCCCGCGTCCGCCTTCGCGGGCGGCGAGGAGGCGAAGGGCAGGTGCTGGATGGCGAGCGTCGTACCGCTCGCGACCACGACCACGGGGACGACGGCGAGCAGCACCCGGGTGCGCCGGCGGCGCCCGGCCGGCTCAGTCCGCCCGGCAGGCGCCTGCGCCCCGGCGGCAGGCTCCGGCTCCCCGCCCTCCTTCCCGCCCAGCGGCAGGGTCGGTACGTCGACCTCCTGCACCCGCGCCGCGAAGGCGGCCCGCTCCGACAGCAGTGCGGTGACGGCCGCCGGCCACGGCGGACCGTCGCCCGTGACGTGCCGGGAGGCCCGTTCGAGCAGCTCGGCGGCGCTGGGTCGGTCCGCGGGATCCTTGGCGAGGCAGGCCCCGACCACCTCGGCGAGCTCCGCGTCCAGCTCCCGCAGCGACTCCAGGCCGGGTTCCTCGTGCACGATGCGGTACAGCACCCCGTGCCCGGACTCCTCGCCGAACGGCGGCCGCCCGCACGCCGCGTACGCGAGGACCGACCCCAGCGCGAACACGTCGGTGGCACCGCTCAGGCTCCGCGCCCCCGAGGCCTGTTCGGGCGCCATGTACGCGGGCGTGCCCACGACCATGCCGGTCCGGGTCAGCCGGCTCTGCTCGGCCGCCCGGGCCACCCCGAAGTCGATGAGGGTGAGCCCGTCGAGGGTCAGCATGACGTTGGACGGCTTGAGGTCCCGGTGCACCATGTCCAGCGCGTGCACCGGCGCCAGCCCCGCGGCCGCCTCCCGCAGCAGCAGCCACAGCGAGCGCGCCGGCAGCGGGCCGCCGTGCACGTCGAGGGCCTCGCGCAGGGTGAGCCCGGGTATGTAGGCGGTGGCGAACCACGGGGGCCGCGCGGTGCGGTCGCTGGCGAGCAGCGGCGCGGTGGCCCCGGCGGGCAGCCGCGCGAGGTTGTCCAGCTCGTGCCCGAACCGCCGTACGAAGTCCTCGTCCTCGCCGACGACGGAGGCCAGCAGCTGCTTGACCGCGACGTACCGGCCCTCCGAGACCCCCAGGAACACCCGGCCCATACCGCCGGCCCCGAGCCGCCCCACCAGCGCGATCGCCCCGATCCGGCGCGGATCGTCCGCCTGCAGCGGCTCGGCCCCGCTCCCGTCCAGCTCCACCACGTCAGCCCCAAGGGGATCGAGATCAGTTTTCGGAAAACTACCCGATGCCCCCCCGCCGCGACAGCCGCTCCCGAGCCTACTGCCGCCCCGCGCACGGCAGTTCGCCCCGCCCGGTCCCCAGGACACGGCCCGGGCCGGCCGGAACAGCGGGCGGGTCCCGGTGCTGCGGCCGCAGCACAGAAGGTGTGGACGAGTTCCGCGCACACCGCCGACTTCGGGATCCTGCTCGCCCGGACCGACCCGCAGGCGCCCAAGCACCGGGGGCTCGGTT
>NZ_JBEZWL010000151.1:0-17327 GCF_040648015.1 Streptomyces sp. NPDC029216
GCGCGGGGGGCGCGGGGGCCCCCCCCCGCCCGGGGGGCCGGGGCGGCCGCGGCGCCCGGGGCGGGGCCCCCCGCCCCCCCGCCCCGGTCGGCCGCCGCGGGCGCGCCCGGCTCATCCCCCGGCCGGCAGGGCCTGGCGGATCAGGGGGCTGGAGTCGAGGGCGCGGAGGAGTTCCGGCGGGTCGCGGTAGACGGTGACCGGTCCCGCGGCGGTGAGTTCGGCCTCCGAGATGCCGCCCGTGAGGAGGCCGACGCAGGGGACGCCGGCGCGGGCGGCGGCCTTGACGTCCCAGACGGTGTCGCCGACGAACACGGCCTCCTCCGGGGCGGCGTCGATCAGGGCGAGCGCCTGCTGGACCAGGTCGGGGGCGGGTTTGGACCGGTCGACGTCGTCGGCGGAGGTGGCGCCGGCGATCACGTCGTCCACACCGAGCGCCGAGCGGATGGCCTCGACCTCGTCGGCGGAGGCGGAACTCGCCAGGACGATCCGCAGCCCCCGCGCGGCGATCGCGCGGAGCAGGTCGGGGGCCCGGTCCAGGACGGGGAGGGAGTCGAACCAGGCGGCGTACAGGGCGTGGTGGGCGTCCCGCAGCCGCTGGTCGTTGCGGTGGTCGTGCTCGGCGCCCAGGAGGTGTTCCAGGATGCGGTCGCCGCCCATGCCGATGGCCCGGTGGATGCGGGCCATGGGGACGTCGTGCCCGTTCTGGTGCAGGGCCTGCCACCAGGTCAGGGCGTGCAGGTAGTTGGTGTCGACGAGGGTGCCGTCGAGGTCGAAGAGGGCGGCTCGCGGCCGGTGGTCCGTGCTGGTGGTCATGGTGGGACAGCGTCCTTCCGGTCGTGCGCGCGGGGCCGTGCCTCCGCCGGGGGAACGGGTTCAGGCGGTGGCGAGGCGTCGGCGGTCGGGGCTGGGCTGGGGTGGTGCGAAGGTGCGGGCGACGGCGTCGGCGCGCAGCTCCTCCAGCGCGTCGATCTGCCGGCCGGCGCGGACGGCGAGGAGTCCGACGGCGTCACCGTCGATCCGCGGGTCCCGGCGGGCGGTGATCGACAGGGCGCGCCACAGGGCGAGTTTGCCCTCAACTCCGAGCCGCAGCATCTCCAGTTCGAGCACGTCGCTGAGGGGTGAACGGCGGACGAGCCGTGCGTTGGGTTTCAGGTGGCCCGCCTTTTCGCCGAGGCGCGCCATCATGCTCCGGACCCGCTTCTCGGACACGCCCAGCCGGGCCATGATCTGCCGCAGGCTGTCGCGGTCCTCGTCGATCTGGCCCCGGAGTTCGTCCAGGATCCGGCCCGTGCGGGTGCCCCGGTGGGCACGGGTCATACGGCGTACGAGGGCCGCTCCGGCGGCCGAGCCCGCCAGGTGGTCGTTGAGGTAGATCGCGAGGAGCCGGTCCGGGCCGGGCCCGGACGGGGAACGCTCTGGGCGGCGGTTCATCTGCGCGCCTCCGGTTCGTACGGAACGGACACCGGGCCGCGCCGGCCCGGTACGGAGACGGCCGGGGCCGGCGTCCGGCGCCCGGGCGGTGGCCGGCGGCGCGCTTCCGCTGCCCGCGCGCCTTCCCCCGGCCCCGCCGCCCAAACGGCGGCCGCGTTTCGTGGGTGCGGGCCCGGGCAGGCGCAGCCAGGGGCCGGCAGGCCCGGCGCGTTCCGCCGTCCCGGAGGGAGTCACGGCCCGGGGCCGCGGCACGACGCGTCCGACGGCGACGAGCAGGAGGGAACAGGACGATGAAGGTAGCCGACTACGTGTTGCAGCGCCTGCGGGAGTGGGACGTCGAGCACGTCTTCGCCTATCCCGGAGACGGGATCAACGGGCTCCTCGCCGCCTGGGGGCGGGCGAAGGACCAGCCCCGGTTCATCCAGGCCCGGCACGAGGAGATGGCCGCCTTCCAGGCCGTCGGCTACGCGAAGTTCTCAGGCCGGACCGGGGTGTGCGCGGCGACCTCCGGCCCCGGGGCCATCCACCTGCTCAACGGGCTGTACGACGCGAAGCTCGACCACGTCCCGGTGGTCGCGATCGTGGGGCAGACCGACCGCAGCGCGATGGGCGGCTCGTACCAGCAGGAGGTGGACCTGCTCTCCCTCTACAAGGACGTGGCCTCCGAGTTCTGCCAGATGGTCACGGTCCCCGAGCAGCTGCCCAACGTCCTGGACAGGGCCCTGCGCATCGCCGCGACCCGCCGCACCGTGACGGCCGTGATCATCCCCGCCGACGTGCAGGAACTCGACCACGAGGCGCCCGCGCACGCGTTCAAGCAGGTCCCCTCCAGCCTCGGTGTCGCCCGCTACGCTCCCGTCCCCGCCGACGAGGAACTGGAGCGGGCGGCGCGGATCCTCAACGCCGGCGAGCGGCCCGCGATCCTCATCGGGCAGGGTGCCCGGCACGCCCGCGCGGAGGTCGAGCAGGTCGCCGACCTCCTCGGCGCCGGCGTCGCGAAGGCGCTGCTGGGCAAGGACGCGCTGCCCGACACCCTGCCGTACGTCACCGGGTCGATCGGCCTGCTGGGCACGCGGCCCTCGTACGAGATGATGCGGGACTGCGACACCCTGCTGGTGGTCGGCTCCAGCTTCCCCTACACGCAGTTCCTGCCGGAGTTCGGTCAGGCCCGCGCCGTGCAGATCGACATCGAGCCGACCTTGGTCGGGCTGCGCTACCCCTTCGAGCTGAACCTCGTCGGTGACGCCGCCGAAACCCTGCGCCGCCTGCTCCCGCTGCTGGACCGGCGCCGCGACGGTGCCTGGCGCGACGGCATCGAGGCCGGGACGGAGCGCTGGTGGGAGGTGATGGAGCGGCGCTCCCGGGTGACCGCCGACCCGATCAACCCCGAGTACGTGGTCCATGCGCTGGACGCGCTGCTACCGGAGGACGCGATCATCACCGCGGACTCCGGTTCGGCGGCCAACTGGTACGCCCGGCACCTGCGGATGCGCGAAGGCATGCGCGGCTCTCTCTCCGGCACCCTCGCGACGATGGGCCCCGGGGTGCCGTACCTGATCGGCGCCAAGTTCGCCCACCCCGACCGCCCCGGGATCGCGCTCGTCGGCGACGGGGCCATGCAGATGAACGGGATGGCGGAGCTCATCACCGCCGCGAAGTACTACGCGGAGTGGTCGGATCCGCGGCTGGTGGTGGCGGTTCTGAACAACCAGGACCTGAACCAGGTCACCTGGGAGATGCGCGCCATGCAGGGCGCCCCCCAGTTCGAGGCCTCCCAGGCCATCCCGGACGTCCCGTACGCCCAGGTGGCCGCCCTGTTCGGCCTCGGCGGGGTACGCGTGGAGCGGCCCGAGGACGTGGAACCGGCCTGGCGGCAGGCCCTGGCGGCGGACCGGCCGTTCGTCATCGACTTCCGGACGGACCCGGCCGTGCCGCCGATCCCGCCGCATGCCACCTGGGAGCAGATCAAGGCCTCCGCCAAGGCGGTGCTCCACGGTGACAGCGACCGCGGATCCGTGGTGCGCCAGGGGCTGAAGGCGAAGGTCCAGGACTTCCTGCCCGGAGGGGCGGACTGATGGCGGCTGTCGGCGGCCCGGTCGACCTCGCGGGGCTGGAACGCGCCCTGCGGGCCGAGGTGGACGGCGAGGTCCGCTTCGACGCGGGCAGCCGGGGCGCGTACTCGACCGACGCCTCCAACTACCGGCAGGTCCCGCTCGGGGTGGTCCTGCCCCGCTCGGTGGAGGCCGGGGCCCGGGCGGTCGCGGTCTGCGCCCGCTTCTCCGCGCCCGTCCTGTCCCGGGGCGGCGGGACGAGCCTGGGCGGGCAGTGCACCAACACGGCCGTGGTCGTCGACTGGACCAAGTACTGCGACCGGCTCGTCTCGGTGGACCCGGGGGCGCGCAGCTGCGTCGTCGAACCCGGTATCGCCCTGGACGAGCTCAACCGGCAACTGGAGCCGTACGGGCTGAAGTTCGGGCCCAAACCGGCCACGCACAGCCACTGCACGCTCGGCGGGATGATCGGCAACAACAGCTGCGGGGCCTCGGCCCAGGCCTACGGCAAGACCGCCGACAACGTGCGGCGCCTGGAGGTCCTCACCTACGCCGGGGACCGCTTCTGGGCCGGTCCCACCGGCCCTGAGGAGTACGAGCGGATCCTGGCCGGCGGCGGCGCCCGCGCCCGGCTCCACCGGGGGCTGAAGGACATCGCCGCTCGCCACCTCGCCGAGATCCGCCGGGGCTACCCGAAGATCCCCCGGCGGGTGTCGGGGTACAACCTGGACGCCCTGCTCCCGGAGAACGGCTTCGACGTGGCCCGGGCCCTGGTGGGCAGCGAGGGCACCCTGGTGACCGTCCTGCGGGCGGAACTCGCCCTGGTCGAGGTGCCGGCCGCGGAGGCCCTGCTGGTCCTCGGCTTCGAGGACGTCTACGCCGCCGCCGACGCCGTCCCCGCCGTACTGGAGCACAGCCGGCCCGCCCAGCTGGAAGCGGTCGACGGCCGCATGGCCCAGCTGATGCGCGAGGAGCACGTCCACCTCCACTCGCTGGAGCTGCTGCCCGACGGAGACGCCTGGCTCCTCGTCCAGTTCACCGGCGGGAGCGAGGAGGAGGTGGACGGGCAGGCGTACGGGCTGCTGCGCGCCCTCGGCCGCGCCGAGGACGACCCCTCGGTGGCCTTCTCCGACGACCCGCCCCGGGAGCAGGAGTTCCTCAAGGCACGGGAGGCCGGCCTCGGGGTGACCGCCCGGCCGCCCGACGGCTCGGAGACCTGGGAGGGCTGGGAGGACTCCGCCGTCCCGCCCGAGCGGCTGGGCGACTACCTGCGCGACCTGGAGCGGCTGTTCCGGCGGTACGGCTACCAGCAGGCCTCCCTGTACGGGCACTTCGGCCAGGGCTGCGTGCACACCCGGATCCCGTTCGGGCTGCGCGACGCCGGGGGCGTGGCGGCGTTCCGGGCGTTCCTCTTCGACGCGGCCGAGCTGGTGTCCTCGTACGGCGGGTCGCTGTCGGGGGAGCACGGCGACGGGCAGGCCCGCGGCGAGCTCCTGCCGCGCATGTTCGGCCCGGCGCTCGTGGAGGCGATGGGCGAGGTCAAGGCGCTCTTCGACCCCGGGAACCGGATGAACCCGGGGAAGGTGGTCGACCCGCACCGGGTCGACGCCGACCTGCGCCTGGGCCCCGGCTGGCGGCCCCGGCCGCACCGGGGGACGTACTTCGCGTACTCCGAGGACGGGCACGACTTCAAGCGGGCCGTGCAGCGGTGCGTGGGCATCGGCAACTGCCGTACCCACGAGGGCGGGGTGATGTGCCCCTCGTACCGGGCCACGCTGGAGGAGGAGCACTCCACGCGCGGCCGGGCGCGGCTGCTGTTCGAGATGCTGGACGGGCACGGGGACTCCCCCGTCTCCGGCGGGTGGCGCTCCACCGAGGTGCGCGACGCGCTCGACCTGTGCCTGTCCTGCAAGGGCTGCGCGTCCGACTGCCCGGTGGGGGTGGACATGGCCACGTACAAGGCCGAGTTCCTCGCCCACCACTACCGGTGGCGGCCGCGGCCGCCGTCGCACTACTCCCTGGGCTGGCTGCCGCTGTGGGCGCGGCTCGCGCGCACGAGCCCCGGCCTGGTCAACGCCGCCCTGCGGGCGCCGGTCCTGAGCGGGCTGGGGAAGCTCGCGGCGGGCGTGGACCCGCGCCGGGCGGCGCCGGCGTTCGCCGCCGAGTCCTTCCAGGAAGCCTGGCGGCGCGCGGACCGTCCCGTCCCCCGTCCGGATGACCCGCGCACGGTGCTGCTGTGGCCGGACACCTTCACCAACCACTTCCACCCGCACGTCGCCCGCGCCGCCGTCCGCGTCCTGGAGGACGCGGGCTTCCGCGTGACGGTGCCCGCCGGTGCGCTCTGCTGCGGCCTGACGTGGATCTCCACCGGCCAGCTGGGGACCGCCCGCCGCGTACTGGAGCGCACCACGCGGATCCTGCGCCCGTGGCTGGAGGCCGGTACGCCGGTGGTCGCGCTGGAGCCCTCGTGCGCGGCCGCGCTGCGGTCCGACGCGCCCGAGCTGCTCGCCGGGGACGAGGAGGTCCGGCGGCTGGCCGCGCAGACGCGTACGTTCGCCGAGCAGCTCGTCCACCACGCCCCCGGCGGGTGGCGTCCGCCGCGGACGGGACGGGCGGCGACCGTGCAGACCCACTGCCACCAGTACGCCGAGCTCGGCACGGGGCCGGACCGGGAGCTGATGCGGCGCGCCGGGCTCGACGCCGACGTGCTGGACGCCGGCTGCTGCGGGCTGGCCGGGAACTTCGGCTTCGAGCGCGGGCACTACGAGCTGTCCATGGCCATCGCCGAGCAGGGCGTGCTGCCCGCCGTGCGCGCCACCGCCGCCGACGCCTTCGTCCTGGCGGACGGCTTCAGCTGCCGCACGCAGATCGAGCAGGGCGGCACGGGACGCCGGGCCCTGCACCTGGCGGAGGCCCTCGCCCTCGCCCTGGACGGCCCGCCCCCGGCGGGCCGTCCGGAACGGGGCGCTCCGAGCGGGGTGCGCGGGGGCCCGTGGTGAGCGGGGCTCAGCGGCATGTGGTCCTGTGCCGGCGCAGGGCCGCCAGGGTGAGGGCCGTCGCCGTCACCGCCGCGCCGGTCCACAGCAGGCGGGGGCGGCGGGCGGCCCAGGCCTCTGCGGAGCGGGCGTGGGAGCGGTCGTCGAAGGAGCCGTGGGCGCCGAAGTCCCGGCCGCCGGTGCCGTCGAGGGGGCGCCACAGGTTGTGGGGGCGCATGTCGCCGTCCGGGACGGAGGTCTGCTGGGAGTCGTACCCGGTACGGGCCAGGTAGCGGTCCAGCAGGCCGGGGGCGATCCGGTTGGCCATCAGGGTGACGAGGCCGGCACCGCCCACGGTGTACATGCGGCGCCCGGGATGGTCGGCCGCGTGGACGATGGCGCGGGCGGCCACCTCCGGCTGGTAGATCGGCGGGACGGGCTGCGGGCGGCGCGGCATCCGCGACAGGCCCCAGGAGAACTGCGGGGTGTTGACGGCCGGCAGCTGGACCACCGTCACCTTCACCCGGCTGCCGCGGTGCAGCAGCTCGGTGCGGACGGCGGAGGTGAAGCCCTGGACGGCGTGCTTGGCGCCGCAGTACGCGGACTGCAGCGGGATGGCGCGCTCGCCGAGGACGGATCCGACCTGGACGATCGTCCCCGAGTTCCGGGGCAGCATCCGGTCCAGCGCGGCCCTCGTGCCGTGGACGTAGCCGAGGTAGGTGACCTCCGTGACCCGCCGGAACTCCTCGGGCCGGATCTCCTCGAACGGTGCGAAGACGGTGGTGAAGGCCACGTTGACCCACACGTCGACGGGCCCGAACGCGGCCTCCACCCGGTCCGCCGCCGCGGCGACCTGGGCGGCGTCGGCGACGTCGGCGGGCAGGACGAGCGGGGTGCCGCCCGCCTGCGCCACCTCGTTCGCCGCCGCTTCGAGACCGGCGCGGCCCCGGGCGATCAGCGCCACCCGGGCGCCGCGCGCCGCGAACGCGCGGGCCGTGGCACGGCCGACGCCGGCGCTGGCTCCGGTGATCACCACGGTCTGGCGGGGGCGGCTGTGGGACGTGTCCATGGCTTCGGGTTCCCTCCGGGACGACTAGGGGGTGTCCGGCCTAACGCGCGCCGGTCACGGCGTCGCTGAGCCTGCGCAGCAGCGGACGGTGCGGGCCTTCCGGGGCGCGTTCGCGCGCCTCCGCCATGCGCAGGCCGATGCCCTGCAGTTCCTTGCGGCCGACGGCGTGGCGGACCTGGGGGAACCAGTCGCCCTCCTCCGCCGCCATGTGCCGTTCGACGGCGTCCATCAGCACCTTGGCCTTGGCGTCGTACGCCTCGTCACCGGGGTCCATGCCGGCGAGTTCGCCCGCGAGGAGGTCCGCGACGTGGTGCTCCTCGTGGAAGGCGAGGACGGTGTTCCCGGTCTCCGGCAGCAGCCGGCGCACGCCCGGGTACATGACCTCGTCCTCGACGTACGTGTGGACGCTCAGCAGGTGCAGGAGCTCGCCGACCGCCTCGGCCTTGGCGGCCGGGTCGGCGGCCGTGTGGCGCGTTCCGGCGGCGGGCGCGGGGGCCGCCTCGCCCGCGGCCCGGTAGGTGCGGATCAGCTTCCTGATCTGCCGGTGGTCCTCCCTGAGCATCACGATCGCGTCGGTGGACATGGCCGGCTCCTCACTTCTCGTCGGTGTGCCGCTCCCGCGCCCACAGCGGCAGCGCGAACCAGCACAGCAGGTACCAGGCCACCACCCCGCCGACCAGGATGGGGACGACCGCCCCGCTTGTGGCCACGCGCAGGACCAGGACGAGCGCGGAGGTGAAGGTGGCGAGCAGCAGCACGAGCCCGGTGAAGGTGAGCCGCGCGGCCCAGATCACCGCCTCGGGTTTGATCCGGCGCCCCGAGACGATCCGGTGGAAGGCCACGGGCCCGATGAGGGCGCCGGTGGCCAGCGAGCCGAGCACCACCGTTCCGATGTAGATCGACCTGTCGGTGTGCGAGAGGCCCTGGAACTGCTGGGTGAAGGCGACCGTCAGCAGGAAGCCGAAGAGGATCTGGACGCCCGTCTGGGCGACCCTGATCTCCTGCATCAGCTCCTGCCACTGCCGGTCGGCCCGTTCCTCCGTGCTCTCGTGCCG
Organism: Streptomyces sp. NPDC029216; assembly: GCF_040648015.1. Taxonomy (NCBI): domain Bacteria; kingdom Bacillati; phylum Actinomycetota; class Actinomycetes; order Kitasatosporales; family Streptomycetaceae; genus Streptomyces; species Streptomyces sp. NPDC029216. The sequence goes on from NZ_JBEZWL010000151.1 coordinate 8,582, forward strand.
GCCCCGGTCGGATCGCGGCCCGGGAGCCGGACGTGCGGAAGCGTGCCGGTCGTTCATTGCTTCCGGTTCCTCCCGTGCGGCGTGGCACTGGTCCGCTCCGCGCCTACCCCGCCGGCCGGTGCGCACACCCCCTGTGGGCCGGACGGGACTGCGGGCGGTGCCCGGGGGTAGGCGCGGTGGGTCCACGGCGAGGAGGCGAGGAGGCCCCGATGCGTTCGCGGAACGGCTGCGGAGACACCCCGGTGGAGCGGATCTCGGTGGCCGCGTACACGGTGCCGACCGAGGCCCCGGAGGCCGACGGCACCCTGGCCTGGGAGTCCACGACCGCGGTGGTGGTGGAGGCCGACGCCGGGGGGCTGCGCGGCACCGGCTGGACCTACGCCCCGGCCGCGACCGCGGAGGTGGTCCGGGAGCTGCTGGTGGACGTGGTGTCGGGCCGCGACGCCTTCGGGGTGCCGGGGCTGCACGAGGCGATGTGCCGGGCGGTGCGCAACGCGGGACGCCCGGGGATCGCCTCGTGCGCGATCTCGGCGGTGGACATCGCCCTGTGGGACCTCAAGGCCCGCCTGCTGGGGCTGCCGCTGGCCGACCTGCTGGGGGCGGCGTGCCCGGAGGTGCCGGTGTACGGGAGCGGCGGGTTCACCTCGGACCCGGAACCCCGGCTGAGGGCGCAGCTGGAGAGGTGGGTCCACGGCCTGCACATCCCCCGCGTGAAGATCAAGATCGGGCAGGACCGGGGCCGCGCCACCGGCCGCGACCTGTCCCGGGTCGCGCTGGCCCGGGAGGTGATCGGCCCGGAGGCCGAGCTGTACGTGGACGCCAACGGCGCGTACGCGCGCGGCCAGGCACTGCGGGTGGGCCGCGAGCTCGCCGCGTACGGGGTGCGCTGGTTCGAGGAGCCTGTGTCCTCGGACGACCTGGCGGGGCTGCGGCAGCTGCGCGACCGTCTGGACTGCGACGTGGCGGCCGGGGAGTACGGGTACGACCTGCCCTACTTCGCGCGGATGACGGCGGCCGGGGCGGTGGACTGCCTGCAGGCCGACGCCACCCGCTGCGGCGGGATCACCGAGTGGCTGCGGGTCGCGGCGCTCGCGCGGTCCCAGGGACTGGGGCTGTCGGCGCACTGCGCACCGCACGTCCACGCCCATCCGGCGGCCTCCGTACCGGGGTTCCGGCACATCGAGTGGTTCCACGACCACGCCCGGCTGGAGCCCCTGCTCTTCGAGGGCGAGGGGCTGCTGGACCCGTCCGGGGGGACGGTCCGGCCGGCGGCCTCGGGAGCGCCGGGGCTGGGGCTCGCGCTGCGCCGCAGCGGCGTCGAGGAGTACCGGGTGGCCTGAGGCGCGGCCGGCCCCGCGTAAGCCCGTGCCGTCCGGGTAGCCGCCGGGCAGAGCGAGAGGGGTGAGCACCACGGACGGCCGTCGTACCGGATCCCGCCCCGGGCCCCGCCACGTCCCGAGGCCGCTGCGGGACTACGCCCTGCTGGCCGACGGGGAGCGCGGCGCGCTGACCGGGCCGGAGGGGGACGTGGTGTGGCTGTGCGTGCCCGGCTGGGACGATCCGGCGGTGTTCTCCGAACTGATCGGCGGCGCGGGCGCGTTCACCGTGCGCCCCGAGCCTTCCTGGAAGGTGTCGGGCGGCGCGTACGCCGGGGGCTCGCTGATCCGGACGGCCCGCTGGACGATGCCCGACGCCGTCGTGGAGTGCCGGGAGGCCCTGGCCGCCCCGGCCGAGCCGCACCGGGTGGTGCTGCTGCGGCGGATCCGGGCCGTGACGGGCGGCGCGCGGATGACCGTACGGCTGGCGGTGCGCGGGGACTACGGCAGCGCGCCCGCGCCGGTGCTCCGCCGGGCCGGCGGGGACCTGTGGGAGGGGACGGGCGGGGCGCTGCGGGTGCGGCTGCGGGGCCTGGCCGGGGCGCGCACCGGGCCGGACGGGGAGCTGGACGCCGTCCTGGACGTCCGCGAGGGCGGGGTACGGGACCTGGTGCTGGAGATCGGCGACCGGCCGCTCGGCGCCCCCGTCGACGCGGAATCCGCGTGGCGGCGCACGGAGGACTTCTGGGCGGCGGCCGTGCCCTCCTGCACGGGGCTGACGGCGGCCCGGGACGTACGCCAGGCGTACGCCGTCCTCACCGGCCTCACCAGCCCGCGGACCGGTGCGATGGTGGCGGCGGCGACCACCTCCTTGCCCGAACACGCCGACGCGGACCGGGACTACGACTACCGGTACGCCTGGCTGCGCGACCAGTGCTACGCGGGCCAGGCGGTGGCCCTGCACGGCCCGCACCCGCTGGCGGACGCCGCGGTGCGCGTGGTCACCGAGCGGGTGCTCGCGGACGGCCCCGGGCTGCGGCCCGCCTACCGTACCGACGGCTCGCCGGTGCCGCCCGAGCACCGGCTGCCGCTGTGCGGGTACCCGGGCGCGGCGGACCGGATCGGCAACGACGCCGGGTCCCAGTTCCAGCTCGACACCTTCGGGGAGGCACTGGAGCTCCTCGCGACCGCGGCCCGCCACGACCGCCTGCCCGAAGACGGGGTACGGGCGGCGGAGGTGGCCGGGCAGGCCCTGGAGGAGTACTGGGACCGCCCGGACGCCGGGCTGTGGGAGCTGGAGACGGCCTGGTGGACGCACTCCCGGCTGGCGGCGGTGACCGGGCTGCGGGCGGCCGCGCGGGAGATCGGCGGGCCGGCCGCGGACCGCTGGGCCGGGCTGGCGGACACGATCCTGCGCACCGCGCGCCGGCGCTGCCTGCACCCCGGGGGCCGCTGGCAGCGTTCGGCCACGGACCCCGGCCCCGACGCGGCCCTGCTGCGGCCGCTGGCCTCGCCGTACTGGCCGGACGGGGACCCGGCCGGGGCCGCCACGCGGGAGGCCGTGGCGCGGGAGCTGGCCGTGGACGGGTTCGTGTACCGGTTCCGGCAGGGCGACGGCCCGCTGGGCGAGGCGGAGGGCGCGTTCCTGCTGTGCGGGTTCCTGATGGCCTCGGCCTGCCTGGTGCACGGCAGGCCGGTGGCGGCGGGCCGCTGGTTCGAGCGGACCCGCACGGCCGCCGGTGCGGCCGGTCTGTTCGCCGAGGAGTACGACGTGGAGAGCCGTCAGCTGCGGGGCAACCTGCCGCAGGCGTTCGTGCACGCGCTGCTGCTGGAGAGCGCGGTGCGGCTGGACCGCGCCGGGGGCTGAGCGGTCCCGCCGTGGCCCTGCCGTTAGGGTGCGGTGGTGGTGATCGAGGAGAGGGTCTGGACCTGGGAGCGGGCGCTTCCGCTCAAGTACGTGCTGGTCAGCGAGGAGTGGGACGGCGAGCTGACCGTCTGGGCGCGCTGCGCCGGGGTCGACGGGCTGTTCGTCGATCCGGCCCCGCGCCGGGAGCGGCTGACGCTCGTGGGCTGCGCCCCGACCGGCCGGCTGCTCAAGGCGGCCGAGCGTTCCCGCCGCCGGCCGGGCGAGCCCGTCGACCTGGGGGCGCTCGGTCTCATCGTGGACTTCCCGGTGCCCGGGGCCGACCCCGGGGGCGACCCGTTCGACGCCTACGGCGACGACCACTGGGAGCTGCTCGCCCCCGTCCTGGTGGGCTGCGGGCCGTCCGGCGAGGACGCCTCCCTGTTCGACCTGGTCGTCGAGGCGGAGGTCGACGGGCCCGTGCGGCGCGGCGAGCCCGCGGACGCCGAATGGCGGCTGTTCAACGGGCCGGGCGGGGGGAGCCTGGGCGGGTGCCGACGGGTCGAGGGCCTGTACGGCGACCGGCCCTTCCCCGCGTCGCCGCCCCTGCGGCTGATCGGCTGTGAGCCCGGCGAGTCGTTGCTGCGCCGGCTGGTGCGGCCCCGCGGCGACGGTGATCGCGTCGCGCTGCTCGCCGTGGACCGGAGCGGCCGGGTCATGCGCCACCCGGAGCCCATGCCGCTGCGGGTGCTCGCCTCCCGCCCGTCCGTGCTCGGCGGGGCCCTGGTGGACCTGTGGCTGGCCGAGGGCCCCGCCGACCGGCCCGTCCCGGCGGCCCGGCCGGTGTGGGAGGCCTGGTTCGAGGGTCCGCCGGCCGAGCCCGGCGCGTGGGCCGCGTTCCCGTCGGAGGGGCGGGCCGAGTGGGCGGCCTTCACCGCCGCCCGTCAGGACGCCGGCCGGCCCCTGCCCGGCCCCGTACGGCACCTCGACGGCCGGCACGTCACCGATGTGCCGGGGCTGCTGTGCGCGATCGGCGAGGCGGTGGCGGGCCCCGGCGGCCACTACCCCCAGTGCTGGCACACCCTGCGGGGCTGCCCGTGCGGCGGCGATCGGCCGCCCTCGCCGTTCACGCTGGTCTGGCACGAAGCCGGCGTGGCCCGGAGCGCCCTCGCCGCGGTGACCGTGGACACGGCGGGCGAGACCCCGTACGTGGACGACGTCCTTCGGCTGCTCGCGGGCGTCGGCGTCACCGTCGTCGAGGACCCGGCTCCGATGACGGCGGCGCCGCCCGCGGGCTGACCGGCGGGCCGCCTTCTCAGCCGGAGTGGAGGACCCGGAAGCGATCGGGGTGGGCCGGGTCCCGGTCGGCGATCCGGACCGGCGGCCATGCCCATTGCCAGACGCCGATGCCGGGCACGCGGGAGAACCGGATCTGCCCCCGGGTGCCGTCGACCACGACGTGCGGCCAGGCTTCGGCGGTGCGCGCCCGGTCGTCCGTGCCGTGGGAGCGCAGGGCCTCGGCGAGGACGGCGATCGTGTCGTAGCCCTCGAAGGCGACGAAGGAGGGCGCTTCGCCCAGCCGCTCGCGCAGGGCCGTCCCGACGCGCTCGCCGTGCGGACCGAGGCGCTCGGGCAGGTAGCGCAGGAACGGGATCCCGGCGCCGTCCTCGCCCAGCAGGGCCGCCCATTCGGCGAACTCCGGCTGGCCGGCGGGGGCGCCGATGAGGAGGTCGGCGAGGCGCCGGTCGCGGCGGACGGCCCTGACGACCGGTACCGCCGGTTCCGGGTGCCCGACCAGGAGGAGCAGCGCGGTCGCCCGACGGGCGAGGAGTTCCTCGCACACGGCTGCGGGGGTGAGGGTGCGCATGTCGAGTTCGGTGACGGTGGCGCCCCGCGGAGCGAGGCGGTCCCGCAGGATGCGCGTCCCGGACGCCCAGTAGACGCTCGGGTCGGCGGCGACGGCGATCCGGCGGTGGCCCGCGCCGAGGAGGAAGTCGGCGTAGGTCCGCCAGCCGTGGGACTGTGCGGGGGCGAGGCGCGCGACCCGTTCCGTCGGCTGTCCGGTGAGCGTGTCGAGTACCGCCGACGAGCAGAGGAACGGCAGGCCGAGGGCGTCGGCCCGGGTGGCGGCGGCGCGGGCGACGACGCTGTGGTACTCCCCCGCCACGGCGGCCACGCCCAGCCCTGCCAGTTCGTCCACGGCCGCCTCGGCCCTCCCGGGGTCGGCGGCGGTGTCCCGGACCAGCAGCTCCAGGGGCCGTCCGGCGATCCCGCCGGCCTCGTTGACCTCGTGGACGGCCAGCTCCAGCCCGGCGAGCAGGTGCCGGCCTGCCTCGACCCAGCCGGGGCGGGTCAGCGGGACGAGAGCGCCGATCCGGACGGCCGGGCCGTCGGTCCGCTGCGCTCCGGGCGTCGACGGCTTCGTGTTCGCGTTCATGCGGTGGCGTCTTCCATGCCGGCCATTGCATCCGCCGCCTCCGCCCGCGGGCAAGCGGTTTTCGTGGGGCGGGGAGGGGTGGCCAACGGCCGTTGCACGCCTCGTCGTCCGGGGCGGCGGCAGGGCGCTACCGTGCCGGCATGGACCTCTTCTCGCGTTCGTGGACGGCCCTGCGCGCGGCGGTCGCCGCACTCCCGGACCAGGACTTCGAGCGGCCGTCCGGCTGTGCCGGCTGGCTCGTGCGGGACCTGGTGTGCCACCTGGTCATCGATGCCCAGGACGTCCTGATCACCCTGGTCACGCCGTCCGCGGCCGAGCCGACCGTGGACGCCGTCAGCTATTGGAAGCTCGTCGACCCGCCGACCGGGGAGGACCCGCTCGACGCCCTGGTCCCCCGGCTGGCAGCGGCGTACGGCGAGCCGCGGTGGCTCACCTTCCACCTCGACGACGTCGGCTCCGCCGCAGGCCGGGCCGCCGGACTCGCCGATCCCGCCGCCCGCGTCAGCACCCAGGGCGAGGTGCTGACCGTCGCCGACTACCTGTCCGCGTACGTCCTCGAATGGACGCTGCACCACCTCGACCTGATCATGTACCTGCCGTCCGCCCCGCCGCCGCCCGCCGAAACCCTCGCGGCGGCGCGCACGGCACTGGAACGGATCGCCGGCGCCGCCTTCCCCGCCTCGCTGTCCGACCGGGACGCGCTGCTGATCGGCACGGGGCGCCGGCCGCCGACCGCCGCCGAGGAAGCCGCACTGGGCGGCGCCCTCCGCGCGCAACTCCCGCTCGTCCTCGGCTGATCCGGCCCCGCCGATAGATAAGATCATCTTCTGCACAACGGAAAGGAAATCGCAATGAAGACGAACGAAACGATCACCTGGGCGGCAGTGGGCATCCTGCTGGTACTCGCCCTGGTCGCCCCGCTCTTCGGGGACAGCCCGAGCGGCGTGGTCATACCCCTGCTGCTCGCCATGACCTTCGCCGGCGCCGCCCTCACGCTGCGGAAGAAGGCCGCGACCGGCTGACCCTCCCGGCCGCCGGCCGTCCTTGGGCGACCGCCGGTCAGTGGCCGTCGGGAGGGCACTCCCCGGCTTCCTGCCGGAGGTCGATCTCGGTGCGCCGCATGAACCGCGCCCACCCTTCGGCGGCACGGGCGCGCAGGGCAAGTCTCGGCGTTCCCGGCTCCGGCTCCTCCAGGTCGAAGGTCCGTCCGCTGGCACCGGGCTTCCTGCGGGGAAGTGAGGGGGTGGTGGACATGCGCGTTGCTCCTCTCCGACGGGGACGCGACGGGCCGGAGGCGGGGCGAGGACCGGGGGTGCCCGGGGTGCCCGCAACCCGTTGCGAGGGGGAGCACTTCCGGAGCGGGCGCGCGGCTCCGGGGTGCGGTGACCACCTTCGCTGCCGGACGGCCGATCCATCAACAGCCCTGCCCGGGTGGATCTGGGCCGGGACGCATCACACACCCTCGGATTGACCGCGTTTCGACGGACCTGCCGGGAATGACGCGGGCGGCGCCCCGGCACCGGCGGCGAGACCGTACTCCGGCAGGGCGATGTCCCCGGCCTTGGCGAACTGCCCGGCGAACAGGTTCCGCATCGGCCGGCGGGTCATCGAGCGCATGGACAGGTCGCGCAGCCGGATGCCGAGCCGGCTCGACGGCGCGTACCCGCCGGCGCCGCCGGGCGGCAGCTGCTGGGCCCGGGTCACGTAGGGGCGCAGGACGGTGTCGTAGCGGCGGAAGGCGACGGTGTGGTCGCCCCCGGCGGCGGCGAGTTCGCCGGCCAGGACGTAGGCGCCGACCAGGGCCAGGCTGGTGCCGAGTCCGGTCAGCGGGGTCGCGCAGTATCCGGCGTCGCCGAGCAGCGCCACGCGGCCGCGCGACCAGCCGTCGAGGCGGACCTGGCCCATGGAGTCGAGGAAGAAGTCGGGGGCGGTGCGCATCGCCCGCAGCAGGCGCGGGACCTCCCAGCCGACATGGGCGAAGCGCCGTGCCACGAGCTCCCGTTGGGCGGCGGTGTCGCGGCGGTCGTACGCGATCGGCTGCGACCGGAAGCTGAAGCCGGCCTTGATCTCGCCGGGGAGGCGGCCGGGCCGGGCCGAGGCGACCAGGCCGCCGGGCGCGTTGTGCATCAGGTACCAGCCGTCGAGGTCCCAGTCGTGCTCGGTGGCGGTGAACCAGGCCGTGTAGAGGCCGAGCGGGCGGACGAGGTCCCGTTCCGGGCCGAAGGCCAGTGCGCGCACCGCGGAGTGCGGCCCGTCCGCGCCGACGACGAGCGCGAACCGGCGTGGCGGGGCCTTCTCGAAGGTGACGGTGACGGTGTCCGCGGCCGCGCCCTGGTCGATCCCGGTGATGGTGTCGTCGAAGAGGTACTCCGTGTCCGGCAGGGTGGCCTCGTACAGCAGACGGGCGAGGTCTCCGCGCAGGATCTCGATCTCGGAGACGATCCCCTCGCCCCCGAAGGCGTCGGCGGGCATCCGGGCGGTGGTGCGGCCGGAGGCGTCGACGAGGGCGAGGCCGCGCTGGTCGACGCTCTCCGCCCTGGCCCGTTCCATCAGGCCCATCCGTTCGATCACGGTGCGGCCCGCGCCGCGCAGGTCCACGGTCTGCCCGCCCGGCCGGGGCGCCGGAGCGCGCTCCACGACCGTGACGGCGAAGCCGGCCCTGCGTAGCCAGTACGCCAGCGCCGGCCCTGCGATGCCGGCACCGCTGATGAGTATCCCGTTGTTTGCCATGCCGTGAATGTACGCCGTACGCAAGCCGCCGACAAGCCAAAAATCCCCTAGTTACGTAGGGGCTTACAAGATAGCGCACTAGTACGGTGAGCCGGGGCGAGCACAGGTTCGCGCGGATAGCCCCGGGTCGGCGGCTAGGATGGCGGTCATCCAGGTGCACTAGTGCGGAGGATGTCGGTGGGCGGACGGGCGGTACCGCGCTACAGCCAGATCACGGCGGAGCTGCGGCGGCGGATCGAGACGGGCGAACTGGCGCCGGGCGACCGCGTGCCGTCGACCCGCGAGATCACCCGGCAGTGGGACGTGGCCATGGCCACCGCGAGCAAGGTCCTCTCCGAGCTGCGCCGCGAGGGCCTGGTCAGCGCCGTCCCCGGCGTCGGGACGGTCGTGACGGCCCCGGGCCGCCCGGCGCGCGCCGCC
>NZ_JBEZWL010000152.1:0-17286 GCF_040648015.1 Streptomyces sp. NPDC029216
CACGGCGCCTCCGGCATCGGGGCGGGCAATCGCGACGCCACGGGCGGCGCGACGCCGCGCCGGGGGCCGCGGGCGCCCGGAAGTGCTACAACTGGGGGCGTGACCCCTTCTCGCCACCCGTGCCGGGCACGTCGGTGCGGTCACCTCTAGGCAACCGATCCAGAAACGTCGCCAGACAGGTATTCGTCCTCCAGGTGGCGATCGTGGTGTTGCTCGCGGCCGGCGCGCTCCTGGCGCTGGTCCTCCAGTCACGCCACGACGTCGACCGCGAGGCGCGCAACCGGTCGGTGGCGGTCGCGCAGACCTTCGCCCACTCCCTGGGCCTCCAGGCCGCACTGAGGTCACCCGACCCGTCGGCCGTCCTGCAGCCCCTCGCGGAGCAGACCCGCAAGGACGCCGGGGTCGACTTCATCGTGGTCATGGACACCCACGGCATCCGCTACACCCACCCCCAGCCGGACCGCATCGGCAAACGGTTCGTCGGCACCATCGAACCCTCCCTCGCCGGGCGCACCTACACCGAGAGCGTGGACGGCCCCCTCGGCAAGGAGATCCAGGCGGTGGTGCCGGTCACGGCACCCGACGGCAAGGTCGTCGGGCTGGTGTCGGCGGGCCTGACCGTGAAGAACGTGACCGGGGTCGTCAACCGCCAGCTGCCCGTCATCCTCCTGTCCATCGCCGTCACCCTGCTCCTGGCCACCGCCGGCACGGCGCTGATCAGCAGACGGCTCAACCGGCAGACCCACGGCCTGGGCCCGCTGGAGATGACCCGCATGTACGAACACCACGACGCGGTGCTCCACGCCGTCCGCGAAGGGGTGCTGATCATCGACGGGGACGGACGGCTGCTGCTCGCCAACGACGAGGCCAAACGGCTGCTCGGCCTGCCGGAGGACGCCGACGGCCGCCACATCGGGGACGTGCCGGGCCTGGACCGCCGGATGGCCGACCTGCTGCTCTCCGGCCGGGTGGCCACCGACGAGGTGCTGGAGACCGGGGACCGGCTGCTCGTCGTCAACCAGCGGCGCACCCACCCCCGGGGGCGCGCGGACGGCGGAACGGTGGTCACCATCCGCGACTCCACCGAGATGCGGGTCCTGACCAGCCGCGCGGAGACGGCCCGCCGCCGGCTCAAGCTGCTCTACGACGCGGGCGGCGACATCGGCACCACCCTCGACGTCGTCCGCACCGCCGAGGAACTCGCCGACGTCGCCGTCCCCCGCTTCGCGGACTTCGCCACGGTCGACCTGGCCGAACCCGTGCTCGACGGGGACGAGCCCGGCCCCGGAGCCGACATGCGGCGCACCGCGGTCAGCGGCATCCGCTCGGACCACCCCCTCTACCCCCGCGGCCTGCTGATCGACTTCCTGCCGTCCACCCCCCAGGCGCGCGGCTACGGCACCGGCAAGGCGGAGCTGGTGCCCGACCTGTCCGCCGAGCCGGGGTGGCTCGCCCAGGACCCGCCGCGCACCCGGGCCATCATCGAGTACGGGATCCACTCGCTGATCGCGGCCCCGCTCACCGCCCGGGGCGTGGTGCTCGGCGTGGTCAACTTCTGGCGTTCGCGCAAGCCCGAGCCCTTCGACGAGGACGACCTGTCGCTGGCCGTGGAACTCGTCGCCCGGGCCGCCGTCAGCATGGACAACGCCCGCCGCTACACCCGCGAGCACGCCCTCGCCGTGACGCTCCAGCGCAGCCTTCTGCCGCGCGCCCTGCCCGAGCAGAGCGCCGTGGACGTGGCGCACTTCTACCTGCCCGCGCAGTCCGGTGTGGGCGGCGACTGGTTCGACGTGATCCCGCTGCCGGGCTGCCGGGTCGCGCTGGTCGTCGGGGACGTCGTCGGACACGGCTTGCACGCCGCCGCGACCATGGGGCGGCTGCGCACGGCCGTGCACAACTTCTCCTCGCTCGACCTCGCGCCCGACGAGATCCTCGCCCGCCTGGACGACCTCGTCCAGCGCATCGACCACGACGACGAGGGTGGCGACTCCAGCGGCTCCGTCCTCGGCGCGACCTGCCTGTACGCCGTCTACGACCCGGTCTCCCGGCGCTGCACGGTGGCCCGCGCCGGCCACCTGCCGCCCCTGGTGGCCGCCCCCGACGGCACCACCGAGATCGTGGACCTGCCGGCCGGGCCCCCGCTGGGGCTCGGCGGCATGCCCTTCGAGACGGCCGAACTGGACCTGGCGGAGGGCAGCCGGCTCGTCCTGTACACGGACGGGCTGATCGAGGAGCGCGGCCGGGACATCGGCGAGGGGCTGGAACTGCTGCGCACCGCCCTGAGCCGCTCCGACGGGGACCCGCGCGAGACCTGCCGGGACATCCTCGACCTGCTGCTGCCGGCCCGCCCGGCCGACGACGTGGCCCTGCTCGTCGCCCGGACCCGGACCCTCGGCGCGGACCGGGTCGCACAGTGGGACGTGCCGCTGGAGGCCAGCGCCGTCGGCGAGATCCGCAGCGCGGCGGCCCGCACCGTCGACGAGTGGGGCCTGTCGGAGCTCGGCTTCGCCACCGAGCTGATCCTCAGCGAGCTGGTCACCAACGCCCTGCGGCACGGCAGCGCCCCGGTACGGGTACGGCTGCTCCACGACAAGGGCCTGACCTGCGAGGTCTGGGACGGCAGCAGCAACGCCCCGCACCTGCGGTACGCGGCCACCACGGACGAGGGCGGGCGCGGCCTGTTCCTCGTGGCCCAGCTCAGCGAGCACTGGGGCACCCGCTACACCGCCGAGGGCAAGGTCATCTGGGCGGAGCTGGCGCCACCGGGCGCCGGGGAGGGAGCGGAACCGGACCCCACGGCCTTCCTGGACGCCGACCCCCTCTGAGCCGCCTTCCGAACCGCCGGTCGCGCCCTTTCGGCACCCCCGGGGTGACCTCGGCGGACGTTACCTGCGGTACCCCTTCCGGGTATGCCGTCAGGCACCCCCCGATGATCATCTGCGGCGGTCCATGGGGGAGAATCCGGAACGCCGGACACGACCACCCGGCGGCACAGAACCGGTTACCCCCGGCCCTACGCACGACAGGAGCACGCCCGTTGACCGAGGACAGGCGCGAACAGGCCCGACCCTTCCTGCGTGCGGGGGAGCACCTCGTCGCGGTGTGCGCGTACGAGCTCGGTCCGGGCGTGCCCACCCCGCCCGAGGACCTGCTCCCCCCGGCCGAACCCTCCTCGCTGCACCGCCGGATCGAGGCGAAGCTGCCCCGCCCGCTGGCGCAGCTGGTCCGCAACCAGATCGACCCCCGCCGCTCCCGGACCGCCGCCGCGGCTGCCTCCGTGGACCGGCTGCCGGACGCCGTGGACCAGGTCGGCACCCGCCTGATGCACGGAAAGAGCATGGAGGGCGGCTGGCAGAGCGCGGCCGGGCACTTCCTCATCAGCCGCGCCGGCGCGCGCGGTTCGGTCACCGGCGTCCTCGCCGTCACCGACCGGCGCTGGTTCGGCCTCACCGACGTCTCGCACCTGTGGCAGTCGACGCCCGTGATGAAGGAGTACTGGGAGGTGCCCCGCCCGGCCGTCGCCGCCGTGCGCGCCAGGCCCACCGGCGTGCTCCAGCGGGGCCGCATGGACCTGGAGTTCACCGACGGCTCCTGGGTCGCCCTGCTGGCCTCCGTCCCCGCACAGGCCGTGTCCTTCGCGGAGGCCGCCGCCCACTACCGCTGAGCCCCGGACCGGGCGCGGGCCCGCCCTGCCCGGTCCCGCGAACGGTGGGATAATCCTCTGGGGGGCAGGTGTGACCGGGGGCAGGTGTGACACACCCCCAGGGGCGAGGCTCGGGCGACTCGAAGGAGGAGCGTGGGCGTGGTGAACACCCCGGCCGCTCGCATCGCCGACCTGCTGGAGGACGTGACCACGGCCTCCAACCCTCCCGCACGGCCTCCCGCCCCGCCCCCGGAGGAACCACCGCGCCCCGGCGGTCCCACCCTCGGCATCACCGTCGTCTGGGGAGACCTCGCGGAGGTCGCCGCAGACCTGCACGTCACCGGGCACTACCAGTCGGTCGTGCCCGCCGCCGCGGAACTCGCGCTGGACCGCGCCATCTCCGGCGGCCCGCGCCCGCTCATCACCGAGCACACCAAGCTCGGCTGGGTCGACGCCCAGTTGGGGGAGGTCACGTACTTCCCCTGCAAGGCCGGACCGGTACGCGCCGCCGCCGTCGTCGGCATGGGCCCCATGGGCACCCTGACGGAGCGCCGCGCCGTGCAGATGTACGCCTCCCTGCTGGGGGAGGCGTACGGGCTCGGGCACGTGGGGACCATGGCGACCGTGCTCATCGGCTCGGGCACGGGCAACCTGGCCGTCGCCCAGGCCGCCCGCGCCCTCGTCCAGGGCTTCGGCACGGTTCTGGCCTCGTTCGGCCCGGCCGCGCCGCCGCCCCGGCTCACCGAGGTGCTCGTCGTGGAGATCGACCGGCTGCGCGCCGAGCAGCTCCACCTCGCGCTGGCCGACGCCGCAGGGAACCTGCCGCAGCTGCGCCTCACCCCCGGGCTGCGCGAGGAGGGCGGCGGCAGGCTGTTCACGCCCTCCGCCGCCGTGTACGCCCTCGCCGCGCTGAGCGGGCTCGCCGCCCCGGCCGGCGCCGACGCGTCCGCCGCGGACCCGGGCGGACCGGACCCGCCCCCCGGGGAGGCGGCCCTGCGCACCGTGCTCGCCGGCTTCGACCCCGGCATCGGGGAGAAGGTCCGCGAACAGCTGGCGCAGCTCGCCGAAGTGGCGCGCACCGACCTGTCCCTGACGGTCCGTGCGGCCGCGGCGGCCCAGGACGGCTCCCTGCCCGTCCGCATGTCCGTCCAGTCCGGCACCGGCGGCCTGCGCTGGGCGGCCCTGACCGGGCGGGCCACCGTACCGGAACGGCTCGTCCCCGTGGACACGGACCTGCTGCGGGAGCTCGTGGACCGGCTGACGGAACCCTCGGTCGAGGACGCGCGGGAACTGCCCGCACTGCTCTCCCGGTTCGTGGTGCCCACGGACTTCCAGCGGCTGCTCACCGACGACTCCACCGTGCTGCTGGAGCTCGACCGCGACACGGCCTCCGTCCCCTGGGAGTTCCTGTCCGAGATCCGGCAGGCCGGCGCGGAGCGCCGCGACCCCCTGGCGATCCGCACCCAGCTGTCCCGCCAGCTGCGCACCACCTACTCGCGCGTGACCACCGACGTCCGGCCGGACGGACCGCTGCGCGCCCTGGTCATCGGCGACCCGGGGGACCCGGAGAAGGGGTTCCAGCTGCCGGGGGCCCGCACCGAGGCCCTCGCGGTCGCCACCGAGCTCAGGAACCTGGGGGCCGAGGTCACCCTCTTCGTCGGCGCCGTGAACTCCACCCGGCAGCCGGGCGTGGACCCCGCCAGGCGGCTGGACGTCCTGCGGGTCCTGCTGTGCGGAGGCAACGACATCGTCCACTACTGCGGCCACAGCGACTTCGACGTCTCCGGTACGGGACGCCGCTCGGGCTGGGTCTTCGCCGACGGCCTGCTCACCGCCCAGGAGCTGGCCCTGCTCGAACGCCCGCCCCTGGTCGTCGTCGCCAACGCCTGCTACACGGCCCGGCTCGGGGCGGCCGCCGGATCCGGCATCCCGCCCGCGCCGCCCGCCGTGGCCGACCGGAGCCCCTGGGGGAACCCGCAGGCCGCACTGGTGCCGAGCCTCGCGGACGAGTTCCTGCGGGTCGGCGTCGGGCACTACATCGGCGCGGCCTGGCGGATCCCCGACGACCAGGGGATCGCCTTCGCCGAGCAGTTCTACCGGCACCTCCTGCGGGGCGGCTCCGGCGAGGAGGCGCCGACGGTGGGCGGCGCCGTCCGCACCGCGCGCAGGAGGCTCTACGAGCGGCGCGAGGAGGGCGGGCAGCCGCCCGAGGCCGCGGGGGGCCGGCAGCGGTGGAGCGCCTGGGCCGCCTACCAGCACTACGGGGACGCGTCCGCCCCCTTCGTCAGCCCGGGGAACGGCTCGGGGAACGGTTCGGGGAACGGTTCGGCGAACGGCCCGGGCAGCGGGCAGGAGAGCGGGCAGGAGCCGGGCCGGGAGCCGGGCCCGGGCCCGGCTGGGAGCCGGTGAGGAGGCGGCCGATGGACAGGATCAAGATGGCCGACGTCGTCGTACTGCTCCCCGGGATCACCGGAAGCGTCCTGACCCGCGACGGCAAGGACGTGTGGGCGCCCTCGGCGAGCGCCGTACTGGGCGCGCTGACGAGCCTGGGCCGCTCGCTGAGGGACCTCGAACTCGGAGAGGACGACTGGCACGTGGACGACCTCGGTGACGGGGTCGTCGCCGACCGGCTCGTACCCGACCTGCACACCCTGCCCGGCCTGTGGAAGATCGACGGCTACACGGCGATCGAGAGGTTCCTGCTGGAGCGCTTCGACCTGGAGACCGGCCGCAACTACTTCCCCTTCCCCTACGACTGGCGCCGCGACAACCGGGCCGCCGCCCGCCAACTGGCGGAGAAGAGCGCCGGATGGCTGCGGAACTGGCGCGAGTCCAGCGGCAACACCGCGGCCCAGCTCGTCCTGATCGGGCACTCCATGGGCGGGCTGGTCTCCCGCTACTTCGTCGAGGCCCTGGGCGGCTGGAGGGACACCCGGGCCGTCGTGACCTTCGGCACCCCCTTCTACGGCTCGCTCAACGCCGTCGATTTCCTGTGCAACGGCTTCCACAAGCGGATCGGCCCCTTCGACGAGGACCTCACCCGGCTCGTGCGCTCCCTCACCGGACTGCACCAGCTGGTGCCCGTCTACAAATGCGTCTACGGGGCGGACGGCACGGCCGCCGTCCCGGCCAGGGCGGGACTGCCCGGCTGGCGGACCGAGTGGAGCAGCCACGTCGGCGACTTCTTCACCGAGATGGAGCGCGAGGCCGCCAAGAACCGCGAGGACCTCGCCTTCCAGGCCAACCCGGTCGTCTACCACCCCATCGTCGGCATGGACCAGCCCACCCGGCAGTCGGCCCGGATCGCGGGCCAGGCGATCGAGGTCCTGATGACCCGGGACGACCACGACGAGGGCGGCGACGGCACCGTGCCCAAGCTCTCCGCCGCCCTCTCCGGTACCGAGGACGCCCGTACCTTCGTCCCGCAGAAGCACGCGAGCCTGCAGAACCAGGGGCCGATGCTCGACCACCTGTCGGGCGTCCTGCAGTCCCTGCACGACATCCGCATCGAAGACCTGAGGGCCGCCGTGACCTCCTGGTTCAGCTACCTCGGCGACGACCTCTACCAGGCGGACGAACCCGTCGTCTGCGAGATCGGCGCCCGCAGCGCCCTCAGCGAGAGCGAACTGCCCGAGGTCCCGGCACGCCTCACGGTGACCAGCCGCGGCAGCGGCCTGGCGCTGGTGGACCGCGCCCTCACGGTGCCCCGCGAGCGGGAGCGGTTCGACCTGGGCGTGCTGCCCCCCGGCACGTACGACCTGCTGATCAGCGCCAGCGCCGACACCGCGCCGCTGTCCGACGTCTTCCTGGTCGCCGGCCCGGACGGTACGGACGGAGCGGACGCCCCGCACGGCTGAGCGGCGGCGGGCCGCAGGCTGCCTCCCGGGCGTGCATGGCCGCCGCGGTGGCGGGGAAGGCGCCGGACCTCAGTCCCGTCCGGACCGGCGCGGGCCGGTCGCCGACGCGCAGGAGGCCGTGATGACCGGCAGCGGACTCTCGCCCCGCGAGAGAAGGGCCCTGACCGCGATCGAACGCGCGCTGCGGGCGGACCCGCGCTTCGAACGCGCCATGACGGCCGGGACCGGCCTGTTCCCCCGGGAACCCGACCCGCGGGACCGGCCGCACGGCGAGCGCCACGGCGCGCTCGCCGCCACGGTCTGCGCCATGACCGCGGTCGCCCTCACGTTGCTGCCCCTGGCCGTCGCCACCTCCGCGCCCGCCCTCATCATCGCCTTCACCGTCTCGTACGTGGCCACCCTGGCCGGACTGTTCCTCCTGGTCCGCCGCTGGACCCGGCGCAGCCGCTGAGCCCGGCCCCGCCCGCCGCCGATTGCCGGGCGCGCGCGTGGGCAGGCGCCGGACATGACCTTCGACCACCCCGCGAAGAAGAGCGGGAAGGGACGGCTCGGCCGCTTCGAGACCCTGGCCGAGCTGGCCTCGAACTTCACGAGCTCCGCGGCCTTCCTGCTGCTCTGCCTCACCCTGGTGGCCGGCTTCGCCGCCGTCCACCTCGCCCGGCTGCCGATCGAGTGGCAGCACCTGGCGGGCGACGCCATGGGCGCCCTCTCCCTCTTGCTGCTGGCCCTGCTGAAGAACTCCGAACGCCGGGCCGAACACGCCATCCAGCGCAAGCTCGACGCCATCGCCGCCGCACTCCTGGAACAGCAGGAGGGCGACTGGACCGAGGCGCACCAGGACCTGGAGGACGCCATCGGCATGGAGGACCGCCTCTAGACCCGCGGCCCACGCGGCCGAGTGGCCCCCGCCAGGTCCGCTTTCGAGTGACACCACCGCCCGCCTGCGCCGCCGCCCCCGGCCCCCCGCGCCACGATCTCAGGCGGCCGGTCATGACCCGGTCACCTACCTGCCGATCGGGCCGGGTGCCGCAGTGCCCCCGCCCAGGAGCGCCGCGGGAGACCACGTGCACGTCCTGCTCCTCGCGAGCGCGTTCAACAGCCTCACCCAGCGGGTCCACGCCGAGCTGCGCGACCACGGCCACAGCGTGGCCGTCGAACTCGCCCTCCCGCACCGGCCCCTCGCCGAGTCCGTACGCCGCCACGCGCCCGACCTGGTCCTCGCGCCGATGCTGCGCACGGCCATCCCCGAAGAGGTCTGGTCCGCCCACCCCTGCCTGATCGTCCACCCGGGCCCGGTCGGCGACCGCGGCCCGTCCTCCCTCGACTGGGCCGTCCAGGAGCAGCGCACCCGCTGGGGGGTGACCGTCCTGCAGGCCGAGGCCGAGATGGACGCGGGCCCCGTCTGGGCCACCGCCGCATGCGCCGTCCCGGCCGTCGGCAAGAGCGACCTGTACCGCGGCGAGGTCGCCGACGCCGCCCTGGAGGCCGTCCTCCTGGCCGTGGAGCGCTTCGCCTCCGGGACGTACGCCCCGCAGCCCCAGCGGACCGGCCTCGCCCGCCCGGCCCTGCGCCAGGAAGGCCGCCGCATCGACTGGGAGACCGACCCCACCGAGCGGATCCTGCGCGTGCTGCGCGCCGCCGACTCCCGGCCCGGCGTACGCGACGAGCTGCTCGGCGGAGACTGGTACCTGCACGGCGGCCACCCCGAGGACCGGCTGCGCGGCCGCCCCGGCGAACTGCTGGCCACCCGCGCCGGCGCGGTCTGCCGGGCCACCGTCGACGGCGCCGTCTGGATCCCGGAGCTACGGGCCCGCACCGGGCCCGGACAGCCGGCCGCACCCCGGCTCCCGGCCGTCCTCGCCCTGGGGGACCGGCTGCCCGCGGTGCGCGAGCACCCCGCGCCCCTGCACACCGACCCCCGCCGCCGTACCTGGTCCGACATCGGCTACCGGGAGGAGGGACCGGTCGGCTTCCTCTCGTTCTCCTTCCCCTCCGGAGCGATGAGCACGGACCGCTGCCGCCGGCTCCTGGCGGCCTACCGCACCGCCCTGTCCCGCCCGACCTCGGTCCTCGTCCTCGGCGGCGGCCGCGACTTCTTCTCCAACGGCATCCACCTGGGCGTCATCGAGGCCGCCGCCGACCCGGCCGCGGAGTCCTGGGCCAACATCAACGCCATGGACGACCTGGTCGAGGCCGTCCTGACCACCACCGACCGGCTCGTCGTCGCCGCCCTGGGCGGGAACGCCGCCGCGGGCGGGGCCATGCTCGCCCTCGCCGCCGACGAGGTCTGGTGCCGCTCGGGCGTGGTGCTGAACCCCCACTACCGCCTGATGGGCCTGTACGGGTCCGAGTACTGGACGTACACCCTGCCGGGCCGCGTCGGAGAGGCCACCGCCGCCCGGCTCACCCAGGACGCCCTGCCGCTGAGCGCCGCCGCGGCCCTCGGCCTCGGCCTGTCCGACCGTACGGTCGTCTGCCCGCCCGAGGCCTTCGCCGGCGAGACGGCGCGGCTCGCCGGCCGCCTGGCAGCCCTCCCCGCCACCCCCGCGCGGATCGCCGCCAAGAAGGCCCGGCGGGAACGGGACGAGGCCCGCCGCCCCCTGGCCGCCTACCGGGGGGCCGAGCTGGCCAGGATGAAGCGCACCTTCGACGACCCGCACGCCCCCTACCACGCCCTGCGCCGGGCTTTCGTCCGAAAGGAACCCGCCCTGGACACCCCGCCCCACCTCACGCGCCGCACCGCACCCGCTTGCGCTTCCGGCCGCGCGGCCGGACCCGGCGTCACTGGACCGGCCGTACAGGACAGGGCGTGCCCGGCGGGCCCCTGCTAGCAAGGAAGAGGTGCGGTCCGCCCGCCCCTCCCCACCCCTCAGCATCCCCTCCAAGGAGGCCCCGCATGGATGCAGCACCGTCGGACCCGGCAGAGGACCCGACGATCCACATCCTCTGGATCAACGCCGGACTGAGCTGTGACGGCGACTCGGTCTCCCTCACCGCGGCGATGCAGCCCAGCATCGAGGAGATCGTCACGGGCGTCCTGCCGGGCCTGCCCAAGGTGGCCGTGCACTGGCCCCTCATCGACTTCGAGTGCGGCCCCGTCGGCGGATCCGACACCTTCATCGAATGGTTCTTCAAGGGCGAGCGCGGCGAGATCGACCCGTTCGTGCTCGTCGTCGAGGGGTCGATCCCCAACGAGTCGATCAAACCCGAGGGCTACTGGTGCGGCTTCGGCGACGACCCCCGCACCGGCCAGCCGATCACCACCAGCGAGTGGATCGACCGGCTCGCCCCCAAGGCGCTCGCCGTGGTCGCCATCGGCACCTGCGCCACCTACGGCGGCATCCACGCCATGGAGGGCAACCCGACCGGCGCCATGGGCGTCCCCGACTACCTCGGCTGGGACTGGACCTCGAAGGCCGGCATCCCCCTCGTCTGCGTACCGGGCTGCCCCATCCAGCCCGACAACTTCTCCGAGACCCTGACGTACCTCCTGTACCAGGCGGCGGGCTCGGCCCCGATGATCCCCCTGGACGACAAGCTGCGCCCGACCTGGCTGTTCGGGAACACCGTCCACGAGGGCTGCGACCGCGCCGGCTACTACGAGCAGGGCCAGTTCGCCCAGACCTACGACTCCCCGCAGTGCCTGGTCCGGCTCGGCTGCTGGGGTCCCGTGGTCAAGTGCAACGTCCCCAAACGCGGCTGGATGAACGGCATCGGCGGCTGCCCCAACGTCGGCGGCATCTGCATCGCCTGCACCATGCCCGGCTTCCCCGACAAGTTCATGCCGTTCATGGACGCGCCCCCCGGCTCCATGGTCTCCGCGAAGGCCAGCGGAGCGTACGGGGCCGTGATCCGCAGGCTGCGCACCATCACCCAGCACACCGTCGACCGGGAACCGAAGTGGCGGCACGCCGGCCGCAAGCTCACCACCGGCTACCGCCCGCCCTGGTGACGTCCCGACTCCCTCCGATCCCACGCACCCCGCATCCCGCATCCCGCACCAAACGAAGGGTCACGGCACAGACGATGGCACCGAAGACGAACGCGGCCGGGGACGGCAGCGGCCTGGTCGAGATGGCCTGGGATCCGATCACCCGGATCGTGGGCAGCCTCGGCATCCACACGAAGATCGACTTCAAGCAGAAGCGCGTCGCCGAGTGCTACAGCACCTCGTCGGTCTTCCGCGGCTACAGCGTCTTCATGCGAGGCAAGGACCCCCGCGACGCGCACTTCATCACCAGCCGCATCTGCGGCATCTGCGGGGACAACCACGCCACCTGCTCCGTCTACGCGCAGAACATGGCCTACGGGGTGAAGCCGCCCCACCTCGCCGAGTGGATCATCAACCTCGGCGAGTCGGCGGAGTACATGTTCGACCACAACATCTTCCAGGAGAACCTGGTCGGGGTCGACTACTGCGAGAAGATGGTCCGCGAGACCAACCCCGGCGTCCTCGAACTCGCCGAGCGCACCGAGGCCCCGCACGCCGCGGACCACGGCTACCGCACCATCGCCGACATCATGCGCTCCCTCAACCCGATCGAGGGCGAGTTCTACCGCGAGGCCCTCCAGGTCAGCCGCTACACGCGCGAGATGTTCTGCCTGATGGAGGGCCGCCACGTGCACCCCTCCACCCTCTACCCGGGCGGCGTCGGCACCATCGCCTCCGTCCAGCTGTTCACCGACTACATGAGCCGCCTCATGCGGTACTGCGAGTTCATGAAGCGGGTCGTCCCGCTCCACGACGACCTGTTCGACTTCTTCTACGAGGCCCTGCCCGGCTACGAGGAGGTCGGCCGCCGACGCGTCCTGCTGGGCTGCTGGGGCGCCCTCAACGACCCCGAGCACTGCGACTTCACCTACGCCAACATGACCGACTGGGGACGGAAGATGTTCGTCACCCCGGGCGTCATCGTCGACGGCAAGCTCGTCACCAACGACCTCACCGAGATCAACCTCGGCATCCGCATCCTGCTCGGCAGCTCCTACTACGACGACTGGGAGGGCCGCGAGCAGTTCGTCACCCACGACCCCCTCGGCAACCCCGTCGACCCCCGCCACCCCTGGAACCAGCACACCATCCCCGCCCCGCAGAAGCGGAACTTCGACGACAAGTACAGCTGGGTGATGTCCCCCCGCTGGTTCGACGGCAAGGACCACCTCCCCCTCGACACCGGCGGCGGCCCCATCGCCCGCCTGTGGTCCACCGCCCTGTCCGGGCTCGTCGACGTCGGCTACGTCAAGGCCACCGGCCACAGCGTGGTCATCACCCTGCCGCGCACCATGACCAAGCCGGAGACCACCTTCGAGTGGAAGATCCCGAAGTGGTCCAACGCGCTGGAACGCAACCGCGCCCGCACCTACTTCCAGGCGTACGCGGCGGGCATCGCCCTGCACTGCGCCGAACAGGGGCTGGCCGAGGTACGCGCCGGACGCACCCAGACCTGGGAGAAGTTCGAGGTCCCCGACCAGTCCATCGGCTGCGGCTTCACCGAGGCGGTCCGCGGCGTCCTCTCCCACCACATGGTGATCCGCGACGGCAAGATCGCCAACTACCACCCGTACCCGCCCACCCCCTGGAACGCCAGCACCCGCGACACCTTCGGCACCCCGGGACCGTACGAGGACGCCGTGCAGAACACCCCGATCTTCGAGGAGAACACCCCGGAGAACTTCAAGGGCATCGACATCATGCGCGCCGTGCGCAGCTTCGACCCCTGTCTGCCGTGCGGCGTCCACATGTACGTCGGCGGCGGCAAGACGGTGAAGACCATGCACGTGCCCACCGGCCTGAGCGGACTGGGCGGATGAGCGCCGCGGCCGCCGCCCGGGAGGCCGGGCGCAGGGTGGAGGAGATCCTCGACGAGCTGGCCGCGTCCGGCGACCGCCGGGCGCCGGCGGCGGCCGAGGAACTCGTACGCGTCCTCATGGAGTTCTACGGGGCCGGCCTCGCCCGGATCGTGGAGGCGCTCGGCCCCGTCCGGCCCGGCTCCACCGCCCCGATCACCCCGCTGCTCGGCGACGAACTCGTCGCGAGCCTCCTGGTCCTCCACGACCTGCACCCCGAAGACGTCCGCACCCGCATCGGCCGGGCCCTGGAACAGGCGGGCGCACAGGCCGAGATGCTCGGCTTCGACGAGACCACCGGCGTCCTGCGGCTGCGCACCGCGGCCGCCGCGAAGTCCGGCTGCGGCTGCGGATCCGGCGCCGCCGACACCACCCGCGCCGCCCTCGAAGACGCCCTGGCCTGCTTCGCCCCCGAGGTGACCGGCGTCGACATCGAGCCCGCCGCCGCACCCCCTGCGCCCCTGCTCCAGATCGGCACCCGCCCGCCCACCCCGGCCCGGGTGCCGTGACGGGCCCCCGCCCCCGGGGGCTGCGCCGGTTCACCGGACCCCGCCCGCCCCGGCCCGAGCACTGCGAACTGTGCGGGACACCCGTACCCCCGGACGGCCACCGCCACCTGGTCGAGACGGAGAAGCGGGCCCTGGTGTGCGCCTGCACCGCCTGCGCCCTGCTGTTCGACCGGCCGGGCACCCGCACAGGCCGCTACCGCGCCGTCCCGGACCGCTACCTCACCGACCCGGACCACCCCCTGGACGACGCTGCCTGGGAGCGGCTCCGGATCCCCGTCGGCGTGGCCTTCCTCTTCCGCAACGCCGCCCTCGGCCGGCTGGTCGCCCTCTACCCGAGCCCGGCCGGAGCCACCGAGAGCGAACTCGACCCGGACACCTGGCAGTCCGTACTCGGGACCGGGAGACTCGCCGCCGTCCTCGAACCCGACGTGGAGGCACTCCTGCTGCACCACACCCCCGGCAGGACCACGGCCTACCTGGTGCCGATCGACCTCTGCTACGAACTCGTCGGACGGATGCGGCTGCTCTGGCGCGGCTTCGACGGCGGCGCCGAGGCCCGGGCCGCCCTCGACACCCTCTTCGCCCACGTCGAGGCCCGCGCCAAAGTGCTCACGGAGGCCGGCCCCTCATGACGGACCTCACCTTCACCTGCACCGGCGTACGCGCCGACCCGTACGCCGCCGGCCCCACCCTGGTCCTGCGCCTGCGCATCACCGCGCCGCCGGACACCCGGGTGCACGCCCTCGCCCTGCGCTGCCAGATCCGCATCGAACCGGCCCGCCGCGGCTACGGCCCCGGCGAGGCCGAGGCCCTGGCCGACCTGTTCGGCGACCGCTCCCGCTGGGGGACCACCCTGCGGCCCGTGCAGTTCGCCCAGGTCGGCCTGATGGTGCCCGGCTTCACCGGGGAGACCGAGACCGACCTCGTCGTCCCCTGCACCTACGACATGGACATCGCCTCGACCCGGTACTTCAACGCCCTCCAAGACGGCGAGGTCCCGCTGCTGCTGCTCTTCTCCGGCACCGCCTTCACCGGCGCCGGCGGCTTCCGCGTCGAGCCCGTGCCCTGGGACCGCGAGGCCGCGTACCGGATGCCCGTCGCCGTGTGGCAGGAGATGGTCGAACAGCACTTCCCCGGCTGCGGATGGCTCCGGCTGCCCCGGGACACCATGGCCGAACTGCTCGCCTTCCGCTCCCGTCACGCCCTCGCCTCCTGGGAGTCCACCCTGCGCGCCCTGCTCGACGCCGCCGAACCGGCGCCGCCACCGCTCCCGCTGCCGGGGACCCCGGCCCCCCGGGTCACCGAGAGGGCGGTCCCGTGACCACGACGGCCCCCGCGGCCACCGCCTCCCGCTCCGCCCGGCGCTTCGAGGCCGTCCGCCGGGTGGCGGACGCCGTCCTCTTCGAGGGCTACGTCCTCTACCCTTACCGGGCCTCCGCCGCGAAGAACCGGATGCGCTGGCAGTTCGGCGTCCTCGTGCCGCCCGCCTGGGCCCCCGAGCAGGGCGAACACAGCCTCCAGCGCACCGAGGTCCTGATGGAGCCGCGCGGCGCCGCCACCCTCTCCCTCGAACTGCGCTTCCTGCACGCCCAGCGGCGCACCGTCCAACGGGCCCGGGACGACGGCACGTTCGAGGACGTCCCCGAACTCCACCTGCCCGACCGGGTCCTCGTCCCCTGGGACGAGGGCACCGAGGAACGCGTCGAACTGTCCGTCGCCGTACCCGAACTGACGGAGAAGGAGATCGTCCTCCCCTTCGTCCGCCCGGCCCACGAGGACACCGAACCGGTACGGGACGACCGGGGCCGGACCCTCGGCCGCCTGGTCCGGCGCACCGAGGAGGCCGAAGGCCTCCTACGCCTCTCGGCCGAGGAACTCGACGGCCCCTACCGGGTCCTGAAGCTCACCGCCGTCGTCGAGAACACCAGCCCCTGGACCCCGGACGGGCCCGCCGCCCGCGAGGAGGCCCTGCCCCGCTCACTCGTCGCCGCCCACCTGCTGCTGGGCCTCACCCCGGGCAGCTTCCTGTCGCTGACCGACCCGCCCGAATGGGCCCGGTCCGCCGTCGCCGCCTGCGCGAACCTCCACACCTGGCCCGTGCTCGCCGGCGAGGACGGCCGCGCCGACGTGGTCCTCTCCTCCCCGATCATCCTGGAGGACCACCCCGCCATCGCCCCGGAGAGCGCCGGGGAGATGTACGACGCCACCGAGATCGACGAGATCCTCGCCCTGCGCACGGCCGCCCTCACCGACCAGGAGAAACGCGAGGCCCGCGGTACGGACCCCCGCGCCGCCGCCGTCGTCGACCTGGCGGAGTCCCTGCCGCCCGAGGTGCTGGAACGGCTCCACGGAGCGGTGCGCTCCCTGCGCGAACCCACCGGCGGGCCGGGACCCGAGGAGCCCGCGCCGGACACCCTCTTCACCCCGGACACCCCCTGGTGGGACCCGGCCGGCGCCGCTCCGGAGGAACCGGCGCCCGGCCGGGTCCTCGTCGACGGCACCCCGGTCGGCCCCGGCAGCCGGGTCGTCCTGCGCCCCGGCCTGCGGCGCACCGACGCCCAGGACCTCTTCCTCCGGGGCCGCGCCGCACACGTCGAGGCGGTCCTGCACGACGTCGACGGGGGAGTGCACCTCGCCGTCACCGTGGAGGGCGACCCGGGCGCCGACATCCGCCGCGAACAGGGCCGGTTCCTGTACTTCCAGCCCGACGAGGTCACCGTGGCGGAGGAGCCGTGAGCGGCCGGGTGCTGGTCGCCGGCATCGGCAACATCTTCCTCGGCGACGACGGCTTCGGCGTCGAGACGGTACGGGCCCTGTCCGCGCACGCCCTGCCCGGCCACGTGGAGGTGGCCGACTTCGGCGTACGCGGGGTCCACCTGGCCTACCAGCTCCTGGACGGCTACGAGACCCTCGTCCTGGTCGACGCCACCGAGCGCGGCGGCCCCCCGGGCACCCTGTACCTGATCGAGGCGCCCGGCTCCGCGCCGGTGGGCGGCCGCCCCGTCCTCGACGGCCACCACATGTCCCCCGACGCGGTCCTGGGCCTGCTGGGCACCCTGTGCGCCGGCACCGGTTCCACCCCGCCCCGGCGCACCTACGTCGTCGGCTGCGAACCGGCCTGCGTGGACGAGGGGATGGGACTGAGCGGCCCCGTGGCCGCCGCGGTTCCGGAGGCGGTACGGATGCTCCTGGACCTCCTGCGGGCCGGGGAAGCGGGGCCCGGGCCGGAGACGAGCAACCACTGTGAACTGAGGAGTCTCAATGACGAAGTCAAGCCGCCAGCGCGACCGGCGGGGCGGAGGTGAATACCCGGTTGTCGCGCAGGAGCGCCCACTGGACGCTGGCGCGTCGTCGGGCCAGGGCGATGACGGCTTGGACGTGTTTGCATCCCTCGCCGCGCTTCTTGAGGTAGAAGTCCCGGTTCGGCCCT
>NZ_JBEZWL010000153.1:0-17267 GCF_040648015.1 Streptomyces sp. NPDC029216
GCGCGCTGGCCCTGGCCGTCCAGCTGCGGCTGCTCGGGGTGCGCCCGCGGGGGCGGCTGCTGGTGCACGCGGCGCTCGGCGGCACCGGACTGCACCCCGGGACGCTGTGCGAGGCCCTCACCGGGGTGCTGGGCCCGCGCGGCACCCTGGTGGTCCCGGCGTTCACCGCGGAGAACTCCCTGACCTCCTCCGCCCACCTGGCCCGGATCGCCGGCCTCGGCGAGGAGGAGGTGGCGGCCTTCCGCGCGCGGATGCCCGCCTTCGACCCGGACCGCACCCCGAGCCAGGGCATGGGCGCCCTCGCCGAGGCGGTCCGTACGGCGCCGGGCGCCGCCCGCAGCGGCCATCCGCAGACCTCCTTCGCCGCGCTCGGCGCGGACGCGCACCGGATCTGCGCGGAACACCGGCTGGAATGCCACCTGGGCGAGGACTCGCCCCTGGGCAAGCTGTGCTGGGAGGGAGGACAGGTACTCATGATCAATGTGGGATTTTCGGCCTGTACCGCTTTCCACCTCGCGGAGTACCGAATTCCGAAGCCCCCCTTGCGCATGTACGACTGTGTGGTGAAGGTGAACCTTCCGGGCGGGCGGCGGGGGCGCGGGCACGAGGGGGAGTGGACCAGGTACGAGGACGTCGCCCTGGACGACGGAGATTTCGCCGAGATCGGCCGGGCATTCCCGGATTCCCTGATGCGCCGGGGGAACGTGGGCGGGGCTCCCGCCGTTCTCTTCTCGATTGCGGACGCCGTCGATCACGCCCAGACCTGGATGACCGAAAACAGACGCTGATTGACTGAACGAGGAGGGGATGTGGCGGAGGAGCTCCGGAATGATGTTCCTTCGCTCGCATCTTCGGGACGGGGGTCGTGTGCCCGCATCAGTGCAGCCCTACTTTTTTCTCAGTTATGCGCATACGCCGAGGTTCGGGCCCGGGGGACCCGACCCGGACATGTGGGTGGAGCGGCTCTTCCGTGATCTCTGCAACCACATCATGGCGCTCACCAGCCTGCCCGCCGGATCCGAGGCCGGCTTCATGGACCGTGAGATACGCAGCGGCGAGGGCTGGTCGGAGCGGCTCGGGGCGGCGCTCGCCACCTGCCGGGTCTTCGTCCCCCTGTTCTCGCCGCGCTACTTCGCCAGTGAGATGTGCGGGAAGGAGTGGTTCGCCTTCGCGCAGCGCGCCATCCAGCTGGGCGCCGTCAGCAACGAGAAGACCGAGGCCATCATCCCGGCCCTGTGGGTACCGGTGCCCCCCTCCCAACTCCCGCTCCCGGCCGAGCGGTTGCAGTTCAACCACAACACCTTCGGTGAGCGCTACGTCACCGACGGGCTGTACGGCCTGATCAAACTCCGCGGATACGCCGAGCAGTACGAGCACGCCGTGTACGAACTGGCGCGCCGCATCGTCAACGTGGCCGAGACCGTCCGCCTGGAGCCCGTCCGCCCGCTGGACTACCGGGTGGTGCCCAGCGCCTTCGGCCCGGCCGGCAGCCGGCACGGCGGCCCCTCCGCCCGCACCCTCCACGTGACCGTGGCCGCCGCCTCCCGGCACGACCTGCCGGAGGGCCGCAGCCCCGAGTACTACGGGGAGAGCGCCCTGGAGTGGAACCCGTACCACCCGGCCTCCCAGCGGCCGGTCGCGTACGTCGCCGAGGAACTGGTCAAGAACCTCAACTACCAGACCACGATGTCCTCCTTCGACGACGAGGCCGGGCACTTCGACGGCAAACAGCCGCCGACCCGGCCGGAGATCCTGATCGTCGACCGCTGGGCGGTGGAGGACGAACACCGCCGCCAGCGCCTGGCCGCCTTCGACCAGGAACACCGCCCGTGGATCAACGTGGTCGTGCCGTGGAACCGCTACGACCACCAGAGCCGGGTCAAGGAGGCCGAGCTGGCCCACCGGCTGGAGGAGACCCTGCCGGTCAAGATGAGCCAGGGCCGGGCCGCCTGCCGGGCCGCCGCCAACGGCGTGGCCAGCATGGAGACGCTCGGGCAGATCCTCCCGCAGGTGGTCGAGGCGGCCGCCCAGCAGTTCCTCAGACACGCCCAGGCGTACCCGCCGGCCGGGCACACCCCCACCGAACGCCGGCGCCTGCTCGGGCCGATGGGGATGAGCGACCCGCCGCCGGCCCCCTTCCCGCCCACGGCACAGCACGGGACAGACGCAGGAAACGACAGCACCGACACCGACCGGGGGGACGCGGATGACAGCCAGTCGTGACAGCCGAGACGGACGCATCGTCACCTTCTACTCGTACAAGGGCGGGACCGGCCGCACGATGGCGCTGGCCAACACCGCCTGGATCCTCGCCGCCAACGGCAAGCGGGTGCTCGCCGTGGACTGGGACCTGGAGGCTCCCGGCCTGCACCGCTTCTTCCACCCCTTCCTGGACCCCTCCACTCTGGGGGCCACCACCGGGGTCATCGACCTGATCAGCGAGTACGCCTGGGCGGCCACCAGCCCGGTGCAGCGCGCCGACGACTGGCACAAGGACTACGCGCGGATACAGCCGCACGCCGTCTCGCTCACCCCGGAGAACCTGGGCTGGGAGTTCCCCGACGGCGGCACCCTCGACTTCGTCTCGGCGGGCCGGCAGAACCGCGAGTACTCGGCGACCGTGTCCACCTTCGACTGGGACAACTTCTACGACCGGCTCGGCGGCGGCCTCTTCTTCGACGCCCTGCGGGCCGACATGAAGCGGAACTACGACTACGTCCTGATCGACAGCCGCACCGGCCTGTCCGACATCGCCGACATCTGCACCGTCCACCTCCCGGACGTCCTGGTCGACTGCTTCACCCTGTCCGACCAGTCCATCGACGGCGCCGCCTCCGTCGCCCGGCAGATCGACGAACGGTTCAACGACCGCGGCATCAAGATCTACCCGGTGCCCATGCGCATCGACGAGGGCGAGAAGGAGAAGGCCGACGCCGGCCGGGCGCTGGCCCGGCTCAAGTTCGACCGCTTCCCCAACGGCCTGGTCGGGGACGAGCTGACCTCGTACTGGGGCGCGGTGGAGATCCCGTACCGCCCCTACTACGCCTACGAGGAGACCCTGGCGACCTTCGGCGACGAGGCGGGGCTCACCAACTCCCTGCTGTCCGCGTTCGAACGGCTCACCACGGTGGTCACCGGCGGCGAGATCACCTCCATGCCCGTGATCGGCGAGGAGGTCCGGCTGCGGATCCGGGACGCCTTCACCCGGCGCCGCCCGGCCCTGCCCGCCGACCTGTTCCTCTCCTACGTCGCCGAGAACCGGATGTGGGCCGACTGGATCGAGTCGGTGCTCACCCGGGCCGGCTTCCGCGTCGTGCCCAAGGACGTCTCCGCGGAGCGCCCGCCCCTCCCCGACAGCGGCGCCGGCGACACCCTGGGCGGCGGGACGGGCATCAGCGTCGACACCGCCGCCCGGACGGTGGTGCTGCTCTCCAGCGCCTACCTCAAGTCGGCGCGGGCCGTGGACGTGTGGAACCGGGCCGCCGCCGAGGACCCCACCGGGGGCCGGCGCCACCTGGTGCCGCTGCGGGTGGGCGACGTACGCCTCGCCACGCCCTACATCGACCGCAACCCGGTGGACCTGTTCCGGCTCGACGAGGTGCACGCGACCGCCGCCCTGCTGCGCGCGGTGGAACGGCCGATGGCCCTCGCCGACACCGTCGCCGGCGCCTCCCAGCCCGGCCCCCGCTTCCCCGGGACGGTCCCGAAGATCTGGAACGCGCCGCCCCGCAACCCCGGGTTCACCGGCCGCAGCATCGTGCTGGAGCGGATGCGCGACCAGCTGGGCGGCGGCATGGCCGTGGTGCTGCCGCAGCCGCAGACCCTCTACGGGCTCGGCGGCGTCGGCAAGACGCAGGTGGCGCTGGAGTACGTGCACCGGTTCATGGCCGACTACGACCTGGTGTGGTGGATCTCCTCGGAGCAGACCGACGACGTGGTCGCGGCCCTCGCGGAGCTCGCCGTACGGCTGGGCGCGCAGACCGGCGAGGACATGGCGGCCGCCTCCCAGGAGGCGATCGACCTGCTGCGCCGGGGCGTGCCGTCCTCGCGCTGGCTGCTGGTCTTCGACAACGCCGACGATCCCGAGACGCTGAAGCGGTTCTTCCCGCCGGGCGGCCCGGGGCACGTGCTGGTGACCTCCCGCAACCAGTCCTGGTCCCAGTACGGGGACGCGCTGCCGGTGGACGTGTTCCTGCGCGAGGAGTCCATCGAGCACCTCCAGCGCCGCGCGCCGGGGCTGAGCAAGGAGGACGCCGAGCAGGTGGCCGTGGCGGTGGGCGACCTGCCGCTGGCCGTCGAGCAGGCCGGGGCGTGGATCGCGGAGACGGCGACGCCGGTGTCCGCGTACCTGGAGCAGCTCGCCGAGCAGACCGCGCGGGTGCTGGGCCTGAACCAGCCGGCCGGGTACCCGCAGCCGGTGGCCGCGACCTGGAACGTGTCGATCGAGCGGCTCCAGTCCCGCTCCCCCGCCGCGGTGCGGCTGCTCCAGCTGTGCGCCTTCTTCGCGCCGGAGCCGATCTCGGCGAACCTCCTGTACAGCAAGGAGATGATCGACGCGCTCAAGCCGTACGACGCCTCGCTCCAGGAGAAGCTGGTGCTGGGCCGGGTGATCCGGGAGATCGGCCGGTTCGCGATGGCCAAGGTCGACCAGGTCAGCAACAGCATCCAGGTGCACCGGCTGGTCCAGGCGGTGATCCGGGCGCAGCTGTCGGAGGAGGAGCAGCGCGAGGCGCGGCACGCGGTGCACCGGATCCTGGCGGGGGCGCGCCCGGACGACGACGAGCCGATAGACAACCCGGCGACCTGGCCGAAGTTCAACACGATCTGGCCGCACCTGAGCCCGTCGGAGGCCCGGTTCTGCAAGGAGCCGGAGACCCGCCGGCTGCTGATCGACCGGGTCCGCTACCTGTGGAAGCGCGGTGACTTCAAGGCCGCGTACACCCTGGGCGAGGAGCTGCGCGAGGCCTGGCGGGAGATGCTCGGCAGCGACGACCTCCAGTACCTGTACCTGCGCTTCCACCTGTCGAACATCCTGCGGTCGCAGGGCCGGTTCGTGGAGGCGAAGGAGCTGGACGAGGTCACGCTGGAGCGGCAGCGGGCCGCGCTGGGCCCCTCGCACCCGCACACGTACATGACCACCAGCGGTCTGGCGATGGACCTGGGCGCGCTCGGCCGGTACGGGGAGGCGATGGAGCTGGCGACGGCGGCGCACGAGGGCTTCGGGCAGATCTTCCACGAGGCGCATCCGCGCACCCTGGCGGCGGCGAACAACCTGGCGCTGAACCTGCGCATGGTCGGGCAGTACGGGCGGGCCCGGGAGATCGACCAGGAGGTCTTCGACCGGCGTACGGAGGTGCTGGGCCCGGACCACCCGTACACCCTGTCCTCGGCGCAGAACCTGGCGCGGGACCTGCGCGAGGTGGGCCGGTACGACGATTCGGTGCAGCTGCTGAGCCGGACGTACGAGATCTACAAGCGGACGCTGGGCCGGGCCTTCCCGGGCACGCTGTCGGCGGCGAAGAACCTGGCGGTGTCGCTGCGGCGGGCCGGGGAGCTGGAGGACGCGCTGCGGCTGACGACGGCGACCCGCAACCGGTACCGGGCCAAGTACACCTCGGTCAACCCGGACCTGCTGGCCTGCGAGCTGAACCTGGCCTCGGACCTGTTCGCGACCGGTGATCCGGGGGCGGCGCGGGACCTGGCGCAGGAGGTGGTGGACGAGTACATGAAGGTGCCGGGCGAGAAGCACCCGTACACCCTGGCCGCGGTGAACAACCTGGCGGTGTTCCACTGGGGGACGGGGGCGTCGGAGACGGCGGAGCCGCTGCTGCGGCAGACGGTCCGCAGCATGCGCGAGGTGCTGGGCGACAACCACCCGCACACGATCTTCGCGCACATGAACCTGGCCAACGCCCGGGCGGACCTGGGGGATCCGGAGGGTGCCCTGGAGCTGGAGCGGGAGGCGGTGGTGCGGCTGCGCGAGGCGCTGGGGGCGCACCACCCGGAGACCCTGGCGAGCGCGTCGAACATGGCGGTGAGCCTGGACATGATGGGCCGCAAGGAGGAGGCGGCCCGGGTGCGGGCGGAGGCGGTGTCCGAGCTGACGCGGATGCTCGGGGAGGACCACGGTCTGACCCGGTACGCCCGTGACGAGCGGCGGGTCCACCGGGACCTGGAGCCGCTCGCCGTGTGATCCGACAGCGGGCGGCGGGGCTTCGCGGTCCCGCCGCCCGGAGCGAGCGCAGGGGGCGCCGTGACCGACAGCATGACGTTTCGCAACGAGGACCTGCCGGCCCTCTTCCACCACACCGATCAGGCGGCGGTCTCCCGGCAGCGGGAGTCCACGCAGGCCACGCGGGCGCAGCTGGTGCTGCTGGTCGTGGCGGCGGGGGCGGCCGCGCTGCCGTCGGGGCCCTCGGCGGGCGGGCTGCACGTGTTCGCGGCGCTGAGCGCGCTGGCGTACGCGGGGGTGCTGGCCGTGGGCGTACGGGCGACGCGGCGCAGGGCCCGGCCGCAGTGGCAGCTCAACCGGAGCGCGGCCGAGTTCATCAAGTCGCTGGCGTGGCGGTACGCCGTGCACGGGGCGCCCTTCGGCAGTGAGGTCGCCGGGCCGGAGGGGGTGTACCGGGCGCGGCTGGAGAAGGGGCTGGACGAGCTGCGCAAGATGGGCTGGCGGGATCCGCGGACGGAGGGCCTGGTGCCGGAGGGGGCGGAGATCACCGGGGCG
The DNA here is from genome assembly GCF_040648015.1 of Streptomyces sp. NPDC029216. Taxonomy (NCBI): domain Bacteria; kingdom Bacillati; phylum Actinomycetota; class Actinomycetes; order Kitasatosporales; family Streptomycetaceae; genus Streptomyces; species Streptomyces sp. NPDC029216. The sequence goes on from NZ_JBEZWL010000153.1 coordinate 6,728, forward strand.
ATGCAGCGGCTGCGCGGGCTGGGGTACCAGGTGCGCAGGGAGACGTACGTCCGGGACCGGCTGATCGAGCAGCGCAACTGGTACCAGCGCCGGACGGAGGCTTCGCGGCGGGCGACGGCGCTGTGGTCGTGGACGATCGTGCTGCTGACCTGTCTGGGGCTGCTGTTCGCGCTGTTCGGGGCGTTCGGCTCGGGTCCGGGGGCTTCGTCGGCGGCGGGGCTGATGAGCGCGGCCGCGGCGGCGGGGATCGCCTGGAACGAGGTGCGGCGCCACCATCCGCTGATCGAGGCGCACACGCTGATCGAGCAGGACCTGTCGGCGATGATGGTCGTGATGCAGACGACGATCACGGAGTCGCAGTGGCCGTCGGCGGTGTACGAGACGGAGCGGTACGTGTCGCCGCAGCACACCGACTGGCTGGCGCGGCACAGCAGTTGAAGCCGGGGGCGTGGTTCAGTCGCGGGCCACGCCCTCGCGCCAGATGACGGTGACGGGTTTGCCGAGGGCCCGGGCGTAGGCGACGATCTCGCCGGTGCCGCCGTGCCCGCGGGCGGGGAGCCCGTCCCAGACGGCCACGAGCCGGTCGCAGGTCTCGGCGATGTAGGTGCCGGCCGCGTAGTAGGCCTCGTCGGTGGAGCGGGGGAAGGCCATCACGACCTCACGGGTGGCGCGGTCCTTGAGGCGCCGGTAGCCGGCGAGGGCGTGCGGGTCCTGGAAGGTCTCCTCGTAGTCCCCGCTGGGGATGACCACGGTGAGCTCGGCGCCGTGCTCCAGGGCGATGGCGGCGAAGAGCTGGTCGGCGCCGTCCGCGAGGCTGGAGAGGGCCTCCAGCGGCCCGGGGTGCCCGCCGAGTACGGCCCGCAGGCCCTCCTCGACATGGGCGAGGCACTCGTCGGGAATCGCCCGGTGCCCGGTCACGCCGATCCGCTTCATACGAGCTCCTCCCCCGTGGACGCCCTGGACATCCTCCCAGAAGGCGGGAGGACGTCCAGGGGGCCTGCGCCGGGGGTGGCCGTCAGTAGACGCTGACGCCGTAGGCGCTCAGGGCCTCGGTGACGGGCTGGAAGAAGGTGGTGCCGCCCGAGGAGCAGTTGCCGCTGCCGCCGGAGGTGAGGCCGACCGCGCGGCTGCCGGAGTAGAGGGGGCCGCCGCTGTCGCCGGGTTCGGCGCAGACATTGGTCTTGATCATGCCGTAGACGATGTCCCCGTTGCCGTAGTTCACGGTGGCGTTGAGGCCGGTGACGGAGCCGCTGTGGATGCCGGTGGTGGAGCCGCGCCGGGTGACGGACATGCCGGTGGTGGCGTTGACGGCGGTGGTGATGTCCTGGCTGCCGACGGTGCCGGGCGGGACCGTGCTGCTGCTGGCGTACTTGATGAGGCCGTAGTCGTTGGTGGGGAAGCTGGATCCGACGGTGCTGCCGATGACGGTGGTGTGGGAGGAGCTCGTCCACCAGGTTCCGGCGCCGTCGGTGCAGTGGCCGGCCGTCAGGATGTAGTACGTGCTGCCGTTGCGGACGTTGAAGCCGAGCGAGCAGCGCCAGCTGCTGGCGTAGATGGCGTCGCCGCCGGAGAGCAGCTTCCTGATCTTGCCGGGGGTGCGTTCGATGCGCAGCGCGGCGGCGTCGGGTCCGGCCTCGCTGCGGATTCTGGCGATGTCGGCGTTGGTGACCGTGGAGTCGGCGGTGACCACGAGGGTCCCGGTGGCGGGGTCGGTGTGCCAGGCGGTGCCGGCGACGTCGGCGCGCAGGACGGACGCCCCGGCGGCGGCGAGCCGGGCGGCGCTGAATCCGGTGTCCGCGGCGTCGGCGCTGGCGGCGGTGGGGGCGGCGATCGCGGCGGCGGCGGCCAGGCCGGTGGCCACGGCGAGCAGCCGGACACGGATGGTGCTCTTGTTCCTCACTTCACGTCCTCCCGGAGGGGGTCTGGGGCCCGGCGGTCGTGGGGGTGCCGGAGCCCTTGAGCGGCGGGGGGAGGGCGCGGCGGTCGTCCGGCCGTCGGCCGAATTTTTCGCCGTGCCCCTGACAAGTCCGCCGGATGACGCTGAACGGGAGTGTCCTGGCGTCAGTTACCGGCTGCAAGGGCGCCTTTCAGCCGTCGCTCCCCGGTGGCGGCGTCGAAGGGCAGGGTGTTCCCGGGGGGCGGGAACGGGCAGATGAAGTGGTCGGCGAAGGCGCGGGGGGCAGCAGGGCGCGGTTGAGGTCGACGGTGGTGCCCCCGTCCGGATCCGGGGTGCCGGGCCGCAGGAAGCGGAAGCGGTAGCTGGAGCACACCGCTGGTGGCGTCGGCGAAGACGGCCCGGAGGCTGCCGTCGTCCGCGTCGACGGCCACCTGGAGGGCGTGCCGGGTCCCGGCGTGTTCGAAGGCCGGCTCGCCGCCGAGACCGAGCCCGCGGGCGCGGCCGTCGGCGTTCTCCACGCCGTCGGCGGTGGCGCGCCGGCGCCCCGGAACGGCCGGAATTCGACCTTCCAGGTCCTCCGGCACCGTCTCGGAGAGCCTGCGGGTCCCCCCGGACGAAGTCTGGGTGCCGGTCAGCGCGAGGGGTCCGTAGGGGGCGGAGACGGTGGCCACGCGCTGCTCGTGCCACCGCCGCCAGGCCGTGGTCGCTTCGTCGTCGCTCATGCCGCTCAGCCCTTCCCGGCGGGCCCGGACGGGAATCCCCCCCGTACGCCGTCCGGGCCTGTGGGAACTGACGTGGCCTCAGCCCCGCCTGCGGGCAAGGGCCCCCGCCGGCTCAGCTGCAGCCGCAGTCACAGTCACAGCCGTCACAGCAGCAGCCGTCACAGTTGCAGCAGTCACAGCCGTCGCAGTTGCAGCAGTCGCAGTCACAGTCGTCACACCAGGCGTCTCGCTTCTGGCGGGACCAGGGGCCCTCGTAGTCGGTGCAGCAGATCTGGCAGGTGCAGAACAGCCCGATGGCCACCGCGCAGCCGTGCAGCAGACCCCGGCGCGGCTTCTGCGGGGGCTGCCCGCCGAAGCCCCCGCCGCCACCGCCGCCGGGGCCGCCCGGGCCCATCGGGGGCGGCGTGCCCGGCCCGCCGGGGGCGTAGTGCGGGGCCCCGCCGCCGTAGGGGTTCTGGCCGTAGGGGTTCTGGCCGTACCCGCCGCCCTGCCCGTACGCGCCGGGGGCGTTCGGGTCGTAGCCCTGCGGGGGGTAGCCCTGCGGCGGCTGACCATAGCCCTGTCCGGCGGAGTTCGCGGCGGCGTGGCCGTGCCCGCAGGAGTTCGTGCCGAAGGCCCGGTCCACCGAGGTGCGCAGCTCGTGCACCAGCAGCCGGTGGGCGAGCCCCGCGTCGGCGAACTCGACCTCGCGCATCGCCAGCTTGATCCCGTGGAGCGCGTCGTCGCACAGCCGGCGGGCCTCGGCGCGGGAGGTCCCGGTCGCGGTGAGCGGGTTCCAGGCGCCCGCGGCGGCGTCGGCGGCCTGGTCCTCGACGGCGTCCAGCAGGTGCGCGAGCCGGCCGAAGTAGCGTCCGGCCTCCGCCAGCGGCGCGGCGTTCCCTGGCCGTCCCGCCAGGACCGCGGTATGCGCGAAGGCGGCCGCGGTGGCGGTCTCCGTGGGCTCGGTGACCACCAGGACGGGCGTGCCGGGGCCGGCCAGGGTCTCGATGCCGCCCTGGCGGTCCACGGCGTCGACGAGCACCGCCGTGTCGAAGCCGAGCGCGGCCCCGGTGCGGGCGCCGGCCCGGTCCCAGCCCTTGGCCACCCGGCGGGCGGCGGCGGCGATCGGGGCGCGGGCCAACAGGCCGTCCCGGTCGGCCACGTGGTCCCGCACCTTCGCCGAGGCCAGCACCAGCGACACGGCGGCCGCGAGCCGGGCGCCCTCGCCGTTGGCGACCGGGGCCGTGCGCATGCCGCGCAGCGGGCAGGGGCCGGCGGTGCGCCGCGCGCCGGGAAGCGGACCCGACTGAGCCTCCGTCAGAACGGAGACCAGCAGCCCGTCGTAGTTCGTGACGATCCGCGCGAACTGGCCGTGGTCACCGCGAAGTGCCAGGCACAGACCGCACAGATGGGCCATCCACTCCGTCTTGAACCGGTCGCCGAGCCGGTGCGTGCAAGGTCTGACGATGCCGAACAAACCGCTTCCCCCGTGTGTCATCCGCCTGTTTCGGGGGCATCGTATCCAGCCAACTCGTTCACCCGTACGCCCGAGCACCCCACCCGGACGGCGGTGGCGGTCGTATTTTCACTCAGTCAGCAGCGGCAGTGGCCGGGATCCTCGCCGGTGCAACGGATGTTCTGCACCAGTCCCGTCACGAAACCCCTGCGCGGCGGCTATCCACTTGGCGCGTTGTCAGCATCATGGACGACCATAGGGGCAACGGAGCAGAAGACAGACTGGCCACGGTGAAAGGAGGCGTCCATGGGTTCGGTACGCAAGGCGAGCGCCTGGTTGGGTCTCGTGGAGGACAACGACGACGAGCGGTACTACGACGACGACTACGCGGAGGCGGTGGACCGCCGGCAGGGCTCGGTCGCGGGCCCCGGCGACCAGTGGGTCACCGACCCGCGGGTGCGCGTGGCCTCGGAGTCGGCGGTCGAGCAGGGCCGGCGCATCGCGACGGTGACCCCGGACGGGTTCCGCGACGCGCGCGGCATCGGCGAGCTCTTCCGCGAGGGCGTCCCGGTGATCGTGAACCTGTCGTCCATGGACCCGACCGACGCCAAGCGCGTGGTCGACTTCGCGGCCGGCCTGACCTTCGGGCTGCGCGGCTCGATCGAGCGGGTGGCGACCAGGGTCTTCCTCCTGACCCCGGCCGACACCCAGATCGTCAGCGGTGAGGCGGGCGGCCGCGCCCGCGACTTCTTCAACCAGAGCTGAGCGGGGTGGGCGCACCTCTGGGGGTCCCCCCGGACGGAGTCTGGGGGAGGTAGCTGGGGGACCTCGCCGGCTTACCGGAAGGCGTCGAGCCCGGTGAGCGCCTTGCCCAGCACCAGCTGGTGCATCTCGACGGTGCCCTCGTAGGTGAGCACCGACTCCAGGTTGGTGGCGTGCCGCATGACGGGGTACTCCAGCGAGATCCCGTTGGCCCCGAGGATGGTCCGCGCGGTGCGGCAGATGTCGATGGCCTCGCGGACGTTGTTGAGCTTGCCGAAGCTGATCTGCTCCGGCCGCAGGGTCCCCGCGTCCATGCGCCGGCCCAGGTGGTGGGCGAGCAGGATGCCCTTGTGGAGTTCCAGCGCCATGTCGGCCAGCTTGGCCTGGGTGAGCTGGAAGCCGCCGATGGGCCTGCCGAACTGCTCCCGCGTCCGCGCGTAGTCGAGCGCGGCCTCGAAGCTGGCGCGCGCCGCGCCCATGGCCCCCCAGATGATCCCGTACCGCGCGTGGCTGAGGCAGCCCAGCGGACCCTTGAGCCCCGTGACGCCCGGCAGCACCGCGTCCGCGGGCAGACGGACGTCGTCCAGCACCAGCTCGCTCGTCACCGACGCGCGCAGCGACCACTTGTGCTTGATCTCCGGGGCGGAGAAGCCCGGCGTGTCGGTGGGGACGGCGAAGCCGCGGATCCCCTCGTCCGTCTGCGCCCACACGACGGCCACGGAGGCCACCGAGCCGTTGGTGATCCACATCTTGCGGCCGTTGAGGATCCAGTCGGAGCCCTCCCGCTTGGCGTGGGTGCGCATCGCGGCCGGGTCGGAGCCGACGTCGGGCTCGGTGAGGGCGAAGCAGCCGATCAGCTCGCCGGCCGCCATGCCCGGCAGCCAGCGCTGCTTCTGCTCCTCGGAGCCGTACTTCCAGATCGCGTACATGGCGAGCGAACCCTGTACGGAGACCAGCGAGCGGATCCCGGAGTCGGCGGCCTCCAGCTCCAGGCAGGCCAGGCCGTACTGGACGGCGCTCGCGCCCGCGCAGCCGTAGCCGGTCAGGGACATGCCGAGGGCGCCGATGGAGCCGAGCTCGCGGGCCAGCTCGCGGATCCCGGGGAGCTCGCCGGCCTCGTACCACTGGGCGATGTGCGGCAGGACCCGGTCGGCGGCCCAGGCGCGGACGGTGTCGCGTACGGCGAGGTCCTCGGGGCTGAGGAGTTCGTCGAGCCCGAGCGGATCGGTGGGGACGAAGGGGGTCTTCGGCGCGGACGACGCGGACGAAGCGGACAAGAGGGGCCTCCCGGCAGGCACGTGAGGGGGCGAAACCTAGCGGTGCAAGTTTCTCCCCGAGGCCGCCCCGGGTCCACCCCCGACCTGCGCGGCGGGGCCCTTGGCCTGGGCGGGCAGGCGTACGGCCGCACCCGCGTCGGCGGCGGCCGGGACCGGGTCCTCGGCGAGCACACCGCAGGCGGCCGGCTCGGCGTTCTCCATGGTGCGCGGCAGCTTGAGCGCCATCACCGCGCCCGCCAGCAGCAGGCCCGCGCTGACCACCAGGGTCACGTGCAGCCCGTGCACGAAGGAGTGCCGGGCGGCGGCGGCCAGGGAGTCCCCCGCGGGGCCGCCGAGGTGGGCGGCGATCTGGTAGGCCTCGCCGAGGGAGTTCGCGGCGCCCGCCGACTCCCCCGCCGACACCCCCGGGACGTCCAGCAGGCCGGGCCGGTAGGCGGCGTTCATCACGCTGCCGAGCAGGGCGATGCCCATGCCCGCGCCGAGCTGGTAGGAGGTCTCGCCTATGGAGGCGGCGCCGCCGGCGGCCTCCACCGGGGCCTCGCTCAGCATGGACTCGTACGCCGCGAAGAGGGTGGTCTGGAGCCCGAAGCCCAGCAGCACGAACCCGGTGGTCAGCAGGACGGGCCGGTCGTGCTGGCCCATCAGCGTCAGCAGCAGCACCGCGCCGGCGGTCAGCACGAAGCCCAGCGAGACCATCGTGCGCGGCCCGACCCGCTGGAGGGTGTAGGAGCCGCTGGCCCCGGCGGCCATCGCGGCGAAGGTCAGCGGCAGCAGCCGCAGGCCGGTCTCCAGCGGGCTCAGGTGCAGCACCAGCTGGAGGTACTGGACGGCGATCAGCTCCAGGCCGACCAGGGCCAGCATGGCGAGCACGATGCAGCCGACGGAGGTGGAGAAGGCGGTCCGGGAGAACATCCGCATGTCGATCAGCGGGTGCTCGCGCCGCTTCTGCCGGCGGACGAAGAGCACCAGCAGCACCGCGCCGAGGACCAGCGGGACCAGTGCCTGCAGGTCGCCGAGCTGGCGTTCGGCGCCGATCCGCTTGACCCCGAGCACCACGCCGAGCACGCCGGCCGCGGCCATCAGCGCGCCCAGCACGTCCCAGGGGCCGTCGGCCGCCCCCCGGGACTCGGGCAGCAGCCAGCGGCCGAGCGGCAGGACCAGCGCCATGAGCGGGATGTTGATGAGGAAGACGGAGCCCCACCAGAAGTGCTGGATGAGGAGCCCGCCCAGGACCGGGCCGCTGGCCGCGCCGATCGCGGCGACGGCGGTCCAGATGCCGATGGCCAGGGCCCTCTCGCGCCGGTCGGGGAAGACCTGGCGCAGGATCGACAGCGTGGCCGGCATGATCATCGCCCCGCCGACCCCGAGCAGGGCGCGGGCGCCGATCAGCACCTGGGCGTCGCCGGCGAGGGCGGCGATCGCCGAGGCGACGCCGAAGAGGGTGTAGCCGAGGAGCAGGATCCGGCGGCGGCCGACCCGGTCGCCGAGGGTGCCGAAGAGGATCAGCAGCGCGGCGCACACCAGCGGGTAGGCGTCGACGATCCACAGCAGCTCCTGCGAGCCGGGCCGCAGGTCCTCGGTGACGGCGGGGACGGCGACGTGCAGGATCGTCGCGTCGAGCGCGACGAGCACCAGGCTGACGCAGAGGACGGCGAGGACGACCCAGCGGTTGGCGCCGCCGGAGGCCTCGGTGATCCGCTGCCGGAGGGAGGACTTCCTGTCGCCGGCCGTGTTCGTCCCCGACATCCATGTACCTCCCAGGTGATCCCTCGCACTCGGCGGACCAGCGTCGTGTGGCGCCGCGGGGTGGTGCCCTGTGCGGCGTCCTACGGGGTCCGGCATCGACACGCGAGTGAAGGGTCAGCGTACGCGAGTTCGTGTGACCGGCACGTGGCCAAGCTCTCATCCCGGCGGCGGCCCCCGTGTGGTGTGCGCCACTCGCCCCCCTTTCTCCCTCCGCCCGTGTGCACGCCTGGTCACGGCGTGTGGTTCTGGTTCCGTTCCCGGTGGCGGCGGCGTCGATACTCGTCCCCGTGACCACTGTGCCCGCCTCCGAAGCTCCCCCCAAGTACCCCGGCGCGCGCCGGGCCGCGCCCGCGCTCGCCGCGTTCGCCGCGGTCCGGCTGCTCGGGCTGGCCGTGCTCGCGGTGTGGTGCGCGGTGGCCGGCAGCAGCCCGCACACGCTGCTGTCGGCGCGCTGGGACTCCCTCTGGTACGCGCGGATCGCCGCGGAGGGGTACGGGTACGAGGTGGTCCTGCCGAGCGGGGCCGTCCACTCGAACCTGGCGTTCTTCCCGCTGCTGCCGTGGCTGGAGCGGCTGGTGGCGGCGCCCACCGGGCTCTCCTACGGCTCGGCGGGCCTGGTGGTGTCGGCGGTCGCCGGGCTCGCCGCCGCCTGGGGGATCTTCGCCGTCACCGACCTGCTGCACGGGCGGCGCGCCGGGGTGCTGGCGGCGGGGCTGTGGGCGGCGCTGCCGGTGGGGATCGTCCAGTCGATGGCGTACAGCGAGTCGCTGTTCACCGCCCTGGCCGCCTGGGCCCTGTACGGGGCGCTGCGCGGGCGCTGGCTCACGGCGGGCCTGCTCGCGGCGGGGGCGGGTCTGACCCGCCCGGTCGGGGCGGCGGTGGTCGCGGCGGTGTGGACGGCGGCCGCCCTGGCGTGGCGGCGCGGCGAGCGCACGTGGCGGATCGCGGCCGGGGTGGTGCTGGCCCCGCTGGGGGCGGCGGCGTACGCACTGTGGGTGGGCGCCCGCACCGGCGGGGGGCTGACCGGCTACCTGGACGTGCAGGCGGGCTGGGGCAACGGCTTCGACGGGGGCTGGGCCTTCGCCCGGTTCGTCGGGGCGCGGCTGGCCTCGTCCGCCTTCCTCGCCGGGGTGGGCCTGATCGCGGGGGTGCTGCTGGTCCTGTGGCTGTACTCGCTGTGCGTGCGCCGCCGCCTGCCGGCCGCGCTCCTCGTCTACTGCGGGATCGTGGTGGCGCTGGCGCTGTGCGCCTCGGGGTACTTCGGGTCCAAGCCCCGGCTGCTGCTGCCGGCGTTCCCGCTGATGCTGCCGCCCGCACTGGCGCTGGCGCGGTGGCGGCGTGGACGGGCGGCGGCGGTCGTCGCGGGGCTCGCCCTGGCCTCGGCCGTCTACGGGGCGTTCTGGCTGAACGGCTCGGGCCCTCCGTGACCGGGGCGCGGCCCATCACCCATGATCACGGAATGGACCATTCCAATCCATGATTGCGCAAAGGAATTGGGCTGCCGCGATAAACCCTCCGTAAGGGCGCGGACAATTGGCGGGGCAGCACTCCGAGAGGCGAATCCGGGGAGTTCCAACGGGGGGTGGAATAGCGGCAATTAAGTCCCTTGTGAGACGCACTCCACATCACATGGTCATCACAAAGCGTGCGATACGCACGGGCCGCGCTTCGACGCGCGGTAACGTCGATTGAGTGCGTACTGACCAAATGCTGACCCGTCTGGAGCCGGTGTTCGCCCGGCTGGACCGGGAACCAGAGCGACCGGCTCATCTGCAAACTCCGCGGATGAGCCGGCACCGCGTCGTGCTCCTCTCCGCGACCCTCGCCTTCTACGTCGCGACCGTCGTGGCCGTACTGACGACGTCCTGGCTCGTCCGCCTGGACTGGCAGATCATGTTCTTCCGGCCGTACGAGCAGTGGCCTCAGATCCACGCCTTCCTCGACTACCTGGTCGTCCTCGGCCAGCGTGGACCCACGGCGGTGATGGTCGCGGCCTGGCTCGGCTGGCGCTCCTGGCGGCAGCACACCCTCCGCCCGCTGATCGCCCTCGGCGTGGCCCTGCTGCTGCTGAACATCACCGTGGGCTCCGTGAAGCTCGGCCTCGGCCGGCTCGGCCCGCACTACGCCACGCAGATCGGCTCCGCCGAGCTCTTCGCGGGCGGCGATATATTCCCTTCCGGCCACACCGCCAACGCCGTCGTGACCTGGGGGATCCTGGCCTACCTGGCCTCCACCACGGTCACCCGGCGGGTGCTGTCCATCCTCTCCGGGGTCCTTTCGCTCAGCGTCGGCGCCACCACCGTCTACCTGGGCACCCACTGGGTCAGCGACGTCCTCCTCGGCTGGACCGCCGGTCTGCTGATCATGCTGGCGCTGCCCTGGTTCGAGCCGCTCATCGCCCGCTCCGAGGCGTACGTCTTCGAGCTGCGCGAGGGGTGGCGCCGCCGGCTGGAGGACGGCCGGGTCTCCGAACCCGTCGCCGCGGCCCTCACCCCTCTGCTCTCCGCGGGCGGGAAGTGGCGGCCCCGGCGCGCCGACGGGGCCGAGACGGCCCCCGTCCCCGCGCAGACGCCCGCCGCCGGGCACTCCCCCGCGCTGCGGCCCACGGCGCACGCGCACCCGGTGTCCCGGCCGCACCTGATCCGCTCCGAGCGCACCCCGGTCACCCCGGCCGGCAGCCGCCGCCCGGCGCACACCGAGC
>NZ_JBEZWL010000154.1:0-17240 GCF_040648015.1 Streptomyces sp. NPDC029216
TACCTGGTGGCCCAGATCCGCCGCACCCACCGCCTGGCCCGCCGCCAGGCGATCACCCACCTGCCGGGGCCGCCGAGGCCGGGCGCGGCGGCGGGGGCGGCCCGGGCGGCGGAGCGGCTGCGGGCGCTCCTGGGCGATGCGGACCCGCTGTCGGCGATGCTCGCGGTGGCGGCGGTGAACACCACGGTGGCGGCGCTGCCGCGGGCGGTGGCGTGGTGCGCGGACGCCGGTCTGTGGGAGCAGGCCGCGGACGCGGAGCTGCGGCCCCGGCTGGTGGAGGAGCTGCTGCGGGTGACGGCGGCCTCGCCGGTGCTGCCCCGGGTGGCGGCGGCGGACGGGGTGGTCGGGGGCTGCCCGGTGCGGGGCGGGGACCGGCTGCTGCTGGTGGCCCGGCATGCGGCGGGGGCGCACCGGCGTGACCCGGACGGCCGGGCTCCGGCCGGGCCGGGGGTGGCGCGGCTGGTGTTCGGGGCGGGTCCGCACGCCTGCCCGGGGGCCCGGCTGGCCACGGCCCAGCTGGCCGACGTACTGGAGGCCCTGGCCCCGCACCGGCCGGCGGTGACGAGGTCCCGGGTGGACCGGCGGGCGGCCCTGCCGGGGTGGCGGGAGCTGAGGGTGAGGGCGGGCGCGCGGACCTCGCCCACGGGAGCCGCCGTCTTCGGGCCCGTCACCCGTACCCCGGCCCCGGACGGCTGCCCGACGGCCGGCCCGTACCGGCACGAACCGACGGCGGAGGCGGGCGCATGAGGGTCGCGGTCACGGGCGCCAGCGGGTTCTGTGGCGGGCACGTCGCCCGCGCGGCGGCCGCGGCCGGCTCCTCGGTGGTCTGTCTGGGCCGCCGGCCGGGCCCGCTGGGCGAGCACCGGTTCTGGGACGCGGCGTCGGCCGGGCCGGACCTGTCGGGGGTGGACGTGGTCGTGCACTGCGCGGCGGCGGTGGGCGATCCTGCGCCGGGCTCGCGGGCGGAGGCGGCCATGCGCGCCGTCAACGTGGACGGCACCGCCCGGCTGCTGCGGGCGGCGGCGGGCCGGCCGGTGGTGTGGGTGAGCAGCGCGAGCGTGTACGACCCGCGCCGCGACCGGGCCCTCGTCACGGAGGACCACCCGCGCGCGCACCACCTCAACGCGTACGGCCGCACGAAGGCGGAGGGCGAGGCCCTGGCCCTGGCGGCGGGCGCGGTGGTGCTGCGGCCCCGGGCGGTGTACGGCCCGGGCGACACCCAGCTGCTGCCCCGCCTGCTGTCCCGGGTCCGGGCCGGAACCCTGTTCCTGCCCGGACCGGACGTGCGGCTCAGCCTGACGGCGGTGGAGAACCTGGCGGACGCCTGCCTGGCGGCCCCGGCCTGGGCCCCGGGCGCGTACAACGTCGCGGACGCGGTCCCCTACGGCCGGGACGCGGCGGTGACGGCGGTCCTGCGCGCCCACGGGGTCCGCGCCCGGATCCGTCACCTCCCCCTCCCCCTGGCCGCGGCGGCGGCCCGCACGGCGGAGACGGCGGCCCGCCTCACCGGCTCGGAACCGGCCCTGAGCCGCTACGCGGTGGACCAGCTGGCCCACCCGGTGGTCCTGGACCTGACGAGGTCCCGCACCCAGGGCTGGACCCCGGGCAGCAGCCTGGAGGACTACCTGGCGGACCTGCGGGCGCCGGGGCTCAGCCCTCGGTCGGGGTGAGGCGCAGGGAGATGCTGTTGATGCAGTACCGCTGGTCCGTGGGGGTCGGGTAGCCCTCGCCCTCGAAGACGTGGCCCAGGTGGGAGCCGCACTTCGCGCAGAGGACCTCCGTGCGGACCATGCCGTGCGAGGAGTCGTGCCGCAGTTCCACCGCCTCGGTGTCCTTCGGGTCGTAGAAGGACGGCCAGCCGCAGTGCGACTCGAACTTCTCCGTGGAACGGAACAGTTCGGCGCCGCAGCCGCGGCAGGAGTACACGCCCTCGGTCTTGGTGTCCGTGTACTCGCCGCGGAAGGCCGGCTCGGTGCCCGCGAGGCGGAGTACCTGGTACTCGGACGGGGTCAGCTCCGCCTGCCACTGCTCGTCCGTCTTCTGGACCTCGTACGCCATGACGTTTTCGCTCCCTCAGTTCGAAAGGCGGGCGAGCTTTTCCAGGATGTGCGGTCCCAGGTCCGTGACGTCGCCCGCGCCCATGGTGAGAACGAGATCGCCGGGCTTGGCCATTCCCGCGATCACGTCGGCGACGGCGCCCTTGTCGTGCTCGGGGGTGACGTCGGCTCCGGCGGCGCGGGCGGCGGTGATGATGATCTCGCTGGTCACGCCGGGGACCGGGTCCTCGCGGGCCGGGTAGATGTCGAGGACCACGGAGGCGTCGGCGAGGGCGAGGGACTGGCCCATCTCCGTGCCGAGCTCCTGGGTGCGGGAGAAGAGGTGCGGCTGGAAGACGACCAGGATGCGGGAGTCCCCGGCGGCGCCGCGGATGGCCTCCAGGTCGGCGGTCATCTCGGTGGGGTGGTGCGCGTAGGAGTCGATGACCTGGACGCCGGCCGCCTCGCCCTTGAGCTGGAGGCGGCGCTTGACGCCGGTGTACTTGCCGAGGGCGGAGGCCAGGTTGTGCGCGGGGATGCCGAGGGCGACGCCCGCGGCGAGGGCCGCGACGGCGTTGTGCGCGTAGTGGCGGCCGGGCACGGAGACCGTGAAGGTGAGCGGGCGGCCGTCGAGGAGGACGGTGACCTCGCTGGTCAGACCGCGCGGGGTGATCTTGGTGATGCGGACGTCGGCGTCGTCCTCCTCGCCGTACGTGACGACCGTGAGGCCGTCGCGGCCGGCGACGCGGCGGGCGATCTCGGCGGCGCCGGCCTGGCCGTGGGCGACCACGAGGGTGCCGCCGGGGACGACCTTGCCGACGAAGGTCTCGAAGGACTCGTAGATCTCGTCCATCGAGGCGTAGTTCGCGTGGTGGTCGAGCTCCGCGTTGAGGATGATCGCGACCTGCGGGGCGTACTTGTGGAAGCTGCGGTCGCTCTCGTCGGCCTCGGCGACGAAGATGTCGCCCTCGCCGTGGTGGGCGTTGGAGCCGGGGGCGTCCAGGTCGCCGCCGATGGCGTAGGAGGGGTCCAGGCCCAGGGCGGAGAGGGAGACCGCCAGCATCGAGGTGGTGGTGGTCTTGCCGTGGGTGCCGGCGACCGCGATGGGGCGCAGGCCGCCCATCAGGCCGGCGAGGGCGTCGGAGCGGTGCACGACGGGGATGCCGAGCTCGGCGGCGCGGGCGAGCTCCGGGTTGTCGGCGCGGATGGCGCTGGAGACGACCACGCAGGTGGACCCGGGGGCGAGGTGGTCGGCGGCGTGCCCGATGTGGACCGTGGCGCCGTGGGCGCGCAGCGCCTCGGCGGTCTCGGAGTCACGGGCGTCGCTGCCGGCCACCTGCGCCCCGCGCTGGGCGAGGATCTTCGCGATGCCGGACATGCCGGCGCCGCCGATGCCGATGAAGTGGGGCCGTTCCATCGCGGTCGGCAGGCCGGGCTTCATTCAGGTCGCTCCAGGATCGTGTGCGGGGGCCCGCGGGCGGTTCCGCGGGGCGGGCCCGCGGGGTGGGCCCAGGGTGTGTCCGCCCCAGCCTATTCGTTGTGGGCGAAGAGCTTGAGCACCGGAACCCCGACCTTGTGACGGGCGCGGGAGGCCCAGTCGCGGTGGAAGAACTCCTCGACGAAGTGGGGGGCGGTCAGAACGATCACCTCGTCGGCGCCCGTCTCGTCGACGACGGCCTTGAGTTTGTCGAGGGGGTGGTCCTCGACGATGTGGCCGACGGCCGTGGCGCCCTTCCTGCGCAGGGCCGCGAGCGAATGTTCGAGGGCCGCCGCGGCGGGGCCCCGGGCGGCCTCGCCCTCGGGCACGTCGGCCTCGCGGAGGGCTTCGGGGAGCTCGCCGAGCGCGACGTCGTCGATGGCGCGGAGCAGTCGGTCCTGGTCGCCCCTGGGTTGCATGAGGACGACGAAGGAGACGTGGTCGTCTCCGTGCAGGGTGGTGACGAAGTCCACGTCCACCGTGGTCAGCGGCTGCTCGATCATCAATACGCTCGTGAACACGGACGCCCTCTCCTTCATGGGCCGAGGCCGGTCGGCCGGCCCCTGCGGAAACCATCCTGCCCCGCTGTGACGCGGGGCCTGCGCAGGTATATGTGCCCAGGTACGTACCCGTCGGAAGCTAAGCGGAACGAGAAATTCCGCTCCCTTCTCAGATCCGACGGTAGCTCGTGAAGAGGAACCCGGCCTCTTCCAGTACGGAGGCCGGCGCGAGCCGGTGCGGAACCGTGACGGAGGGCCCGCCGGCGATCCGCTGGGCACCCCCCGCCGTCAGCGTCGGGGAGATCGTCAGGCACAGCTCGTCCAGCGCGTCGGCGGCCACGAACTGGCCCAGCAGCCGGGGCCCGCCCTCGGTCAGCTGGCGGCGCAGGCCGCGCGCGGCCAGCTCCCGCACGGCCCGCGCCGGGTCCACCCCGGCCCCCTCGCCCGCCACCACGACCTCGGCCCCGGCCGCGGTGGCCTCGGCGACGCGGTCGGCGGGGGCGGTGGCGCCGGTGAGCACCAGGGTGGGCACCAGGGGGGAGGTGAACAGGGGCAGGGTGAAGTCCAGGTCCAGGCTCGCGGTGACCACGGCGATGGCCGGGGCGGGGCCCTGGCCGGCGGCCTCACGGCGGGCCGCGAAGGCCTCGCGGGCCCGGGCCGGGCGGTAGCCCTCCTGGCGAACCGTTTCCGCGCCGGCGATGACCACGTCGGCCAGGGCCCGCAGGGTGCCGAAGATCCGCATGTCGGTCTCGCCCGAGATGGGCTGCGAGCGCCCGTCGTGCTGGGCGGCCCCGTCCAGGGTCGACACCATGTTCGCCCGCAGCCAGTGCGCCCCGGGGGCCAGATCGGGATAGGCGTAGGCCTCCGCCAGCTCGTCCAGCGACCACTCGCGGTCGGCCGTGGCACCGGAGGGAGCGGGTGTCTGATCGGTCACAGGGAACAGGCGTCGCATCGGTGCAGTGTGACACGCCCCGTAGAGTTAAGAGCTGTGTCAACATCACTCTCCACCTCCGGTCCTGCCTCCGGGCAGCCCCCGATAGCCGACGCGGGCCCGCTGGCCCTGTGCACCCGCGAGCCGCGCGTGCCCGCCGAACGGCTGGTGGCCGAGATGGTCCCGCCGCCGCGCTTCGACTCGGTGCGCTTCGACACCTACAACCCGGACCCGGCCCAGCCGAGCCAGGCCGAGGCCGTCACCGTGCTCAGCGGCTTCGCCGCCGGCCTCGGCGGCGCCCACGCCAGCGGCGCCGGCAAGCGCAAGTGGTTCCAGAAGAAGGCGCCCGCCCCGGCCCCCGGCCCGCGCGGGGTCTACCTCGACGGCGGCTACGGCGTCGGCAAGACCCACCTGCTGGCCTCCCTGTGGCACGCCACCCCGGCCGAGCCCGCGCTCAAGGCCTTCGGCACCTTCGTGGAGCTGACCAACCTGGTCGGCGCGCTCGGCTTCCAGCAGACCGTGCAGACCCTGGGCGGACACCGGCTGCTGTGCATCGACGAGTTCGAGCTGGACGACCCGGGCGACACCGTCCTCGTGTCCTCCCTGCTCAGCCGCCTCGTCGAGCAGGGCGTGGCGCTGGCCGCCACCTCCAACACGCTGCCCGGCAAGCTCGGCGAGGGCCGCTTCGCCGCCGCCGACTTCCTGCGGGAGATCCAGGGCCTGTCCGCACACTTCCGGCCGCTGCGCATCGACGGCCAGGACTACCGCCACCGCGGCCTGCCCGAGGCCCCGGCGCCCTTCTCCGACGAGCAGGTCGCCAAGGCCGCGTACGCGACCCCCGGCGCGAGCCTCGACGACTTCCCCGGCCTGCTGGAACACCTGGCCAAGGTGCACCCGAGCCGTTACGGAGCGCTCACGGACGGGATCGCCGCGGTCTGCCTGACCGACGTCGTGCCGGTGCCCGACCAGTCGACGGCGCTGCGCCTGGTGGTGCTGGCCGACCGGCTGTACGACCGGGAGGTGCCGGTGCTGGCCTCCGGCGTGCCCTTCGACAAGCTGTTCAGTGAAGAAATGCTCAACGGCGGTTACCGGAAGAAGTACTTCCGAGCCATCTCGCGGCTCACCGCGCTCGCCCGCGACGCAAAACCCCTGGTGTCCCAGTAGGTTGGGGACGGCCGGGCGCTCCTCGCGGCCCGGCCGTTTCCACTTCTGCGAAGGGATCACCATGGCCACCACGCGCACGTCCCACACCGTCTGGGAAGGCAACCTGCTCAAGGGTGCCGGCACCGTCTCCCTCGACTCCTCGGGCCGGGGCTCCTTCGAGGTCTCCTGGCCCTCGCGCGCCGAGGCCGCGAACGGCAAGACCAGCCCCGAGGAGCTGATCGCCGCCGCACACTCCAGCTGCTACTCGATGGCGCTCTCGCACGGCCTCGACGGTGCGGGCACCCCGCCCACCCGGGTGGAGACCAAGGCCGACGTCACCTTCCAGCCCGGTGAGGGCATCACCGGCATCCACCTCACCGTGCGCGCCGAGGTCCCCGGCCTGGACGCGGAGGGCTTCGCCGCCGCCGCGGAGGACGCGAAGAAGAACTGCCCGGTCAGCCAGGCCCTGGCCGGTACGACGATCACCCTGAGCGCCGAGCTCGTCTGATCCCCCCTCCGCCGTCACCGCCGGGCCCGCGCGCGTACGCCGCGCCGGGCCCGGTGGTGTGCGGACGGGACCCGGTGGGGTGACGGGCGGGGGCCCGCGCACGCGTCGCGGGGACGGCGGGGATCCGGCGTGGTACCACGGGCCGGTCACATCTCCAGCCACGCACCGGGGAGTTGCCGATGTCCGTCACCCGACGCAGCCTGCTCGCGGCCGGCGCGGTCGCCTTCAGCGGAGCCCTCGGCGCGCTCTTCGCCTCCGGCGGCGCCCGGGCCTCCGTCCGGGGGTACGGGCCGCTGGTGCCCGATCCCGGCGGGCTGCTCGACCTGCCGGCCGGGTTCTCGTACCGGGTGCTCTCGCGCGCCGGGGAGCCGCTGCGCTCCGGCGAGGGCACGGTGCCGTCGAACTGCGACGGGATGGCCGCCTTCGGCGCGGGCGGCGGCCGGGTCCGCCTGGTCCGCAACCACGAGAACCGGGCGACCGCCGCGCTGCGCGTGCCCGCCGTGGACGGGCTCACCTACGACCCCGGGGCCCTGGGCGGCTGCACCGTGCTGGAACTGGACCCCGGGGGCGGGGTCGCCGGCGAGCGGGTCGGGCTGGCCGGGACCGCCGTCAACTGCGCGGGCGGCCGGACCCCTTGGAACACCTGGCTGAGCTGCGAGGAGACCGAGGACCGGGCCGGCGCCTCCGGGTACGGCCGCGACCACGGGTACGTCTTCGAGGTCGACCCCGCCGATCCGCACCGCCTCGGGGCCGTCCCGCTGACCGCGCTGGGGCGCTTCGCCCACGAGGCCGTCGCCGTGGACCCGTACCGGGGGGTGGTCTACGAGACCGAGGACGCGTTCGTCAGGCCCTTCGGGCTCTTCTACCGCTTCCTGCCGGCGGTCCCGCTCGGCGGCCCCGGCTCCCTGCGGGCCGGGGGCACTCTGGAGGCGCTGCGGGTGCCCGGGGTACCCGACCTGTCGGTGGTGGACCGGCCGGGGGCGGAGTTCCCGGTGGAGTGGGTGCCCGTACCGGACCCCTCGGCGGCGGGGACCCCGATCCGCTTCCAGGACTTCGGCCCGGGCGGGATCACGCACGCGCAGAAACTGGAGGGCTGCTACTGGGGCGGGACGGGGGTCTACTTCGTCTCCAGCTACGCCCGCGGCTCCGAGGGCGCCGCCGCCGACCACCACGGGCAGGTCTGGTTCCACGACCCCCGGAGCGGCCGGCTCCGGCTGGAGGTGCGCTTCGGCCCGGCGTCCGACGTCCGCCTTCCGGGGGACTCCCCCGACAACATCTGCCTGGCCCCGGACGGGGGGCTGATGGTGTGTGAGGACGGCGGCGGGGACCAGTACGTCTTCGGGGTGACCCCGGCCGGGGAGGTCTACCCGGTGGCGCGCAACGCCCAGGACATCGGGAAGCCCGGAGCCCCCGAGTGGGGGGAGTTCGCGGGGGTCACCTTCTCCCCCGGCGGGCGGACGATGTACGTCAACGCGTACACGCCCGGGACCACGTTCGCGGTGACCGGCCCGTGGCGCTGACGCGATGACGCACGGGAAGGGCCGCGGCCACGGGCCCTCGCTGCGGGAGCTGCTGCGGGTCCCCGCCGGCGGCCGGGTCCGCCTCGGGACGTACGACCCCTCCGCGACCCCCGCCGGCCCGCCGGACAAGGCCGCCGGGCGGGCCGCCGCCGCGGAACTGGCGGAGCCCCTCGCCGGCCTGCAGGAACGGCTGTACGCGGCCGCCACCGCGGGGGACCGACGCCGCCTGCTGCTCGTGCTCCAGGGCATGGACACCTCCGGCAAGGGCGGTACGGTGAAACACGCGGCCGCGCCGTTCAACCCGGCCGGCTGCCGCATCCGGGCCTTCAAGGCGCCCACGCCGGAGGAGCGGGAGCACCCGTTCCTCTGGCGCGTGGAGAAGGCCCTGCCCCGGCCCGGCGAGATCGGGATCTTCGACCGGTCGCACTACGAGGACGTCCTGGTCGCCCGTGTCCACGCGCTGGTGCCGCGCGACACCCTGGAGCGGCGCTACGGGGAGATCAACGCGTTCGAGCGCTCCCTCGCCGAGGACGGCGTGACGCTGGTGAAGGTCTTCCTCCACATCGGCTTCGAGGAGCAGCGCGAGCGCCTCCTGCGACGGCTCGACCGGCCCGACAAGCGCTGGAAGTTCGATCCGGGCGACATCGAGGAGCGCGCGCTGTGGCCCGCGTACCAGGAGGCGTACGAACGGGTCCTGGAGCGCTGCTCCACGGACGCCGCGCCCTGGTACCTCGTGCCCGCGGACCACAAGTGGTACCGGGACTGGGCGGTCGGCAGGCTGCTGCTGGAGCATCTGGAGGAGATGGATCCGCGGTACCCCCCGGCCACGTTCGACGTCGGGGCGTGCCGCGCCCGCCTGATTGCCGGATAGTCATATATTTTGCGTGGGTGACCCTTTCTGTACGCAAAGTGGCCGCCGTGGCCGTGCTCGGCGCCGCCCTCACGGGATGCGGAGGCGGCGCGGGCGCCCCGCAGGGCGCCGGCCAGGCCCGTATGGGCACCCCCGCGGCATCCGGCCCCGCCCACGCGTCCGCCCCGGCCCCGCCCTCCGCGTCCGCCGCCTCCCCGCAGGCCGGCGCGCCCGCACAGGTGCCGACGCTGGCGCCCGGCCCGGGCGGTCTGACCCCGGTCTTCGAACGGGCCCGGCAGCGGACCGAGAAGACCGTGGCCCTCACCTTCGACGCCGACATGACCTCCGACCAGGGTCCGCGCGCCGCCTCGGGGGAGCGCTTCGACAACCCGGAGCTGATCGACGCCCTGCGCCGGCTGAAGGTGCCCTCGACCGTCTTCATGACGGGCCGCTGGGCCGAGGAGTACCCGGACCAGGCGAAGGCCATCGGCACCGACCCGAACTTCGAGATCGCCAACCACTCCTACAGCCACCACGCCTTCAAGTCCCCCTGCTACGGGCTGCCCGCGCTCGACGCGCCGGCCGCCCGGGCCGACGTCGAGCGGGCCTTCGCGGCCTTCAAGAAGGCCGGGGCGGTCAACACCGTGCCCTACTTCCGCTTCCCCGGCGGCTGCTACGACGACCAGGCGCTGCGCGCGCTGGCCCCCGCCAAGGTGACCGCCGTGCAGTGGGACGTGGTCAGCGGGGACGCCTTCGCCAAGGACCCCGATGCGGTGGCGGAGCAGGTGCTGGCCGGGGTCAAGCCCGGATCGGTGGTGGTCATGCACTGCACGCACAGCGCGGCGCCGGTCACCGGGCAGGCCATCGAGAAGATCGTGCCCGAGCTGCGTAAGCGGGGGTTCCGCTTCGTGAAGGTGTCGGAGCTGATGGGGAAGTAACGATTCGCCAGCGCACGCGGCGGGGCGGGACGGGGCAGGGCAGTACGGGGCGGTGGCGTCCGGCGGCTGCTCCCGAGGCCTGGTCAGCCCCGGCGCGCGCTCGCCCGGCACGCCGCCGCTCCCGCCGCCCCGGCCAGCAGCAGCGCCCCCGCCAGTGCGCCCAGCGGCAGCGCCGGCTCCGGGGCGCCCGCCCGCGCCGCGCCGATCAGTACGGACACCGCCCCGCGGGCCGGGGAGACGGACACCACCCAGGCCAGCAGGGTGCCCAGCCCCGCCCCGAGCACCGCGAGCCCGCGCCCCGGCACCAGCGGCGGGCCGCACACCGCGCCCACGGCGGCCCCCGTCGGGGCGCACACCCCCACCGCCACCGCCCCGGCGAGGACCGCCCGGACGGGGTCGTGCCCGGCGAGGTCCCCGACCAGCAGGGTGTAGGCCGCGGCGAGCAGCCCGGTGAGCAGGGCCCCGCCCAGCCCGGTCAGCAGGGCCGCCGCGTGCACCCGGGCCGGGCCGGCCGCGGCGGCGGTGCAGGCACGGGCCGCCGGGGGTTCGGCGGTGACGCAGACCCGGACCAGCCAGGCCGTCAGCGGGACCAGCCCGGCGGCGGCGTAGCCGAGGGAGTCCAGCGTCCGGTCGCCGGGCTGGATGCCGATCCCCATGAAGACGGCGTACACGGCGAAGGGGGCGAGCCAGCTCTGGGAGCGCAGCAGCAGCGCCCCCTGGTAGCGGAGCAGGGCGGCGGTCAAGGGAGTTCCTCCACGGCGCGGATGTGCCAGGGCGGCCGGGCGGTGAGCAGCTCGCGGAGCACCGCGTCGGAGCGGGCGGTGTCGACGGTCAGCAGGATCCCGCCGTCGGGGGCGGGTACGGCGCCCGGCGGCGGACTGCTCCCGACCGCCCCGACGGCCCGGATCCGCACGGCCGCCACGCAGCCCGGCGCAACGGCGCCCTCGGCCGGCGGGGCGGGCACGGTGGCCGGTACGGCGGACGGTTCGGCCCCTGCGGCGGGCGGCTCCGGCCGTACGCCGGGCGCCCAGGGCCCGGTGCGCGGGGCGGCAGCCGGGCCCGATGTCACCCGTTCGGGCAGGGTGGCGGCCGGGGTTTCCGCGGTGGCGGCTTCCAGGGTTCCGCCGCGCACCCGGTAGCGGACGTCGGGCAGGCCGGCGAGCCGGGCGGGGTCGTGGTCGACGAAGACCACCGTGCCCCCGGCGGCGGTGCGTTCGGTGACGGCGCGCTCCAGCTCGGCGCGGGCGGGCGCGTCCAGGCCGGTCCAGGCCTCGTCGAGGACGAGCAGCCCGGGCTCGGCGAGCAGCGCTTGGGCGACGGCCACCTTCTGGCTGGTCCCCTTGGACAGTTCGGCCATCGGGGTGCGGGCGTACGGGGCGGCGCCGAACCGCTCCAGCCGGTCCGCCGCCCGCCGGGCCGCCTCGGCCCCGGTCAGGCCGTGCACCCGTCCGAGGTGGGTCAGGTAGGCCAGGGCGGTGAGGGGCAGGGCGGCGGGGAAGCGCTCGGGCACGTACGCCGTGCGGGGCGGGCGGCCGGTGATCCGCCCCTCGGTCGGGGCGTCGATCCCGGCGAGGAGGCGCAACAGGGTGGACTTGCCGCCGCCGTTGCCGCCCTCGACCCGTACGAGGGCCCCCGGCGGCAGCTCCACGTCCACCCCGCGCAGCACCCAGGGCCGCCGCCGGCCGTAGCGGCGGCCCACTCCGGTCAGCTTCAGTGCGCCGCCGCCGTCTCGACGACCTCGCTGGGCCGGACGATGACGAAGCCCTCGCCGCGCAGCATCAGCTGGACGGCCTCGCCGGAGCCGCCGCGGATCATCGAGCCGACGGACTGGGAGCGGTGCAGCCCGGTCTCCAGCTGGGCGCTCCAGCCGACGACCGCGTCCGTGTCCACGTACACCGGCGACTGCGCGGTGACCGGGATGATGATCGGGTTGCCGTCGCAGACGACGGCGAGCTTGCCGGTGCCGGTGAAGAGGCTGTTGAAGAGTCCGCCGCCGGTCATCCCGGCGCCCTTGACCATTTTGATCTCGTAGGACAGCGTCGGGTCGAAGCACAGCACGTTGCGCCCGTTGATGGTGAGGGCGTCGCCGGGCTCGAAGTCGATGATGAAGCAGTTGGCGGCCTGGTGCGCGAACCACGCCTCGCCCTGCCCGCGTACGGACATCAGCGCGAGCCCCTCACCGGTGACGGCCCGCTTGAGCATGCCGCCTATGCCCTGGCCCTTGCGTTCGAACTGGAGGTTGCCGCGGAAGGCGACCATGGAGCCCTGGCGGGCGAGCATCTCGCCGTTGACGGCGTACTTGACGGATTTGGCGTTCTGCAGGGTCATCCCGGGCGCGGCGGCGGGCTGGGCCAGGTTCTCGCCGGCGAAAAGGTCGCTCTTCATGGACCCGATCCTCGCCCGCACCGGCCACCCGGGACATCCTCCTCAAGGCGGAGCCTGGCATCCTTGGCGGGATGAGCAGCGAGCACACGAACCAGACCTCAGAGGTACCCGCGGTGGGGGCGGACAGCCCCTTCCGCAAGGACCACGTACGGCGCGACGAGGCCCCGCAGTTCGTGCTGCCGCTGGTCGTGCGGATCGAGAAGAGCGAGCCGCCGGCCCGGACGGACGCGCTGGAGACGGCGGCCCGGGCGGTGCTGGTCCTCCTCACGGACGAGCGCGCGCACGGCGAGGGCGAGTGGGCGCAGGCGGTGCGCGACTGGCAGGACGCCCGGATCCGCAAGGTGGTCCGGCGGGCGCGCGGCGCGGAGTGGCGCAAGGCCGGCACCCTGCCGGGCGTCACCGTGCACGGCGCCGCCTCCGAGGTCCGGGTCTTCCCCCCGGTCCCCCTGGACGGCTGGCCCAAGGAGCTGGCCAAGCTCCAGGTCTCGGGCACCGACCTGGACGACCCGGAGCCGGCGCGCGCGCCCGAGCCGGGGGTTCCGGTGCTGTGGCTGAACCCGGACCTCGGTATGTCGGCCGGCAAGGCGATGGCCCAGGCGGGCCATGCGGCACAGCTGGCCTGGTGGGAGCTGACGGCGGCGGAACGCGCCCTGTGGCAGGCCTCCGGCTTCCGCCTGGCCGTCCGTACCGCCCCGCGCGAGCGCTGGGCGGAGCTCGGCGGCAGCGGCCTCCCGGTGGTCCGCGACGCCGGCTTCACGGAGATCGCCCCGGGCAGCTGCACGGTGGTCGCGGACCACCCGGCCCTGCGGGCGCGGCTGTGAGCTGGCGGAAGCTGGTCCTCGGACTCCTGCCGGAGGCCGAGCCGGCCGGGCCCGCGGACGAGGCGGACCTCGCCGAGGTGGAGCGGGTACTCGGGCAGGCCCTGCCCGGCGACCTCGCCGACCTGCTACGGGAGTGCGACGGGGTCGCCGGGCGGCACGGCACCGACGTCGTCTGGAGCGCCCGGCGGATCGCCCGGGAGAACACCGAGCTGCGCACCACGCCGGAACTCGCCTCCCTGTACATGCCCTTCGACCCGTTGATGTTCTTCGGCGACAACGGCGGAGGAGACCTGTTCGGCGTCGTGCGCACCCCGCAGCGCCCCGACGTCTTCGTCTGGGACCACGAGACCGACGGCCGCTCATGGGCGGCCGCCGGGGTGGAGGACTACCTCCGTCGCGCCCTGCCCGCACGGGGCGACTGGTACCGGGACTGAGGGCGGCCGGATCGTTACCCGGTCGCCGGGAACCTCAAATGTTGCTCTGAACGTCCCCTCCCGGTGGTTGGCCCGTTCGCGGCCGGGTCATGACATCGGCACGGAGTCCTTGAGAGGGGGCGAGGGGGACATGAAGCCCATGGCACGCCTGGGGGTGGGCATCGGGTGGAGGCCTGAGATCGCGGAGGCGGTCGAGCGGCTGGAGGGGCTGGACTGGGTCGAGGTGGTGGCCGAGAACGTGTGTCCGGGCCACCTGCCCGAGTCCCTGCTGCGGCTGCGCGAGCGGGGCGTGCGGATCGTCCCGCACGGGGTGTCGCTGGGCCTCGGGGGCGCCGACCGGCCCGACGCGGGGAAGCTGGCCGCGCTCGGGGAGCGGGCCGTGGCGCTGGGGGCGCCCCTGGTCAGCGAGCACATCGCCTTCGTACGGACCTCCTCGCCCGTCCTGGAGGCCGGACACCTGCTGCCCGTGCCCCGCACCCGGGACGCCCTGGACGTGCTGTGCGAGAACGTGCGGATCGCGCAGGACGCGCTGCCGGTGCCGCTGGCCCTGGAGAACATCGCCGCGCTGGTGTCGTGGCCCGGGGAGGAGCTCTCGGAGGGCCGGTTCCTGACCGAGCTCGTCGAACGCACCGGCGTACGGCTGCTGATCGACGTGGCCAACCTGCACACCAACCGGGTCAACCGGGGCGAGGACCCGGCCGCCGTGCTGGACGCGATCCCGCTGGAGGCGCTGGCCTACGTGCACGTGGCCGGGGGCGTGGAGCGCGACGGCGTCTGGCACGACACGCACGCGCACCCGGTACCGCCGGTGGTGCTCGACGTACTGGCGCGGCTGCGCGAGCGGGTGGACCCGCCCGGCGTCCTGCTGGAACGGGACGACGACTTCCCGGCGGAGGCGGAGCTGGCCGGGGAACTGGAGCGGATCCGCGCCGTGGTGGCGGGGGCCGGCGGCTCGAAGGCGGTGCGGGAGTCCGCCGTCGTGCGCGAGGAGGCCCCGGAGCCCGTCGCGGAGGCCGTACGGACCCGGGTGGGGCTCGGGCAGGCGGCGCTGCTGTCGGCGCTGGTCGCCGGAACGCCGGTGCCCGAGGGGTTCGACCGGCAGCGGGTGCGGATCCAGGCGCGGGCGCTGGCAGCCAAGCGGGCCTCCGTGGTCGCGAAGGTCGCGCCCGAGCTGCCCGGGATCCTGGGCGGGCCCGAGGCGTACCGCACGGCCTTCCTCCGGTACGCCCGCCGCCGTCCGATGACGGCCGGGTACCGGCGCGACGCGCTGGAGTTCGCGGAGCACCTGCTGATCCAGGACCTGCCGGAGGACCCGGCCGCGCGCCGCCGGCTCACCGCCTGGTGGCGGGAGCGGACCGGGGCGCGGCCGCCCGGGCGGATCGTTCGCTGGGCGCGTGCGCTGGTGGGGAGGGCGGCGTGAACGTTCTGGCCGTAGGGGTGTGGGCCGCCGTCGTGCTGTCGAGCCTGGGGCTGGTGCTCGGGCTCCGGCGGAGCCGGCCCCGGGTGTCCGGGACCCCCGAGGTGCACGACCTGTCCGAGGCGGCGTTCCTGGTGGGCGGGCCCGGGACGGTCGTCGACGCGGCGCTCGTCGCGCTGCTCGGGGACGGCCGGCTGGTGGCGGGCGGCCCGGGCATCGTCCACGAGGGGCGGCGGGCGCGGGGTGCGGACCCCGCCGAGCGGGCCGTGCTGTCGGCCCTGCGGGCCGCGCCGTCCGGGTGGCTGTACCAGGTGCGGTACGCCGCGATGCTGGAGCCGGCCGTGCAGGAGACCGGGGACGCCCTGGCCGCGCGCGGGCTGCTCGCCGCGCCGGGGGCGGGGCGGGGGCCGCGGCGGTGGGGGCTCGTGCAGACGGTGGTGTGCACGATGCTGCTCCCGGTGTCGCTGCCGGTGACGTTCGTGGGCATGGCGCTGACCCAGGAGCCGCAGGTCCCGTTCGTCCTGAAGGTGCTGCCGGTGCTGGTGGCCGGCATCGTGGTGGGCGCCGTCTGTGCCAGGCGGGCCCGGGGCCGGGTGACCCCGGCGGGGCGGGACGCGCTGGACCGGGCCCGCAGGCGGCACGCCGCCGACCTCGACCCGGCGGTGCTGACCGCGCTGTTCGGGCTGCGGGGGCTGCGGGATCCGGGGCTGCGGGCCCAGCTGGTGCCGGCGGCACGGGCCACCCGGCTGGCCGCGGCCCAGGCCCGGGGGCGGACGTCCGCGAGGCGCTCCTCACCCTCCTCCGGGTCCTCGTGCTCCTCCGGCTCTTCGGCCGTCGACGTGGTCCCCGTGCTGTGGTGCGCCACCAGTGACAGCGGCGGGTCCTCCGGGAGCGGCGGTTGCGGGGGCGGCTCCGGCTGCGGGGGCGGCTCCGGCGGTTCCGGTTCCAGCTGTTCCGGTGGGTCGAGCTGCGCCGGGTCCTCCAGTTGTTCGAGTGGTTCCAGCTGTTCAGGAGGGTCCAGCGGATCCAGCTGCTCCAGCGGTTCGAGTTGCAGCAGTTCGTCCGGTTCCAGCTGCTCCAGCAGTTCCTGACCGTCCATCACATCCGCGTCACGAGCTGCTCACGCTTGCGCAGCGCACCGCCGGCGCGGGCGTCGGCGGGTGTAGGAATCGGCCATGTTCTGGATCTTGTTCCTGCTGTCGGCCTGGGCCGGGGTGCTGGCCGCGGCGGCGCGTCTGCTGCGGGCCGCCTCCGCGGCGGCCGAGCAGGCGGCCGAGCAGGCGGCCGGGGAGGGGGCCGAGCAGGCGGCCGAGCAGGCGGCCGGGGAGGGGGCCGGCCCCGGGCGCTGACCCTGTACGAGGCCGCGTACCTGGCCGGCGGCCCGGAGCGGGTCGCCGTGCTGACGCTGCTCTCGATGGAGCGCCGGCGCCGGCTGCTGCTCGCCCACACCGGCTGGGCGACCGTCCTCGACCCCGTCGCCCGTGACCCGTACGAGCGGTCCGTGCTGGGCGCGTTCGGCCCCGACGGGCAGTCCCCGGTGGCGGCGGTCCGGCGGGCGGCCGCCGCGCACGCGGCCGTACGGGCCCTCGCGGACCGGCTGGCCGAGGCGGGGCTGGCGGTGCCGGAGGGGGTAGGGGCCGCGGTGGCGGGCGGGGTCAGGTCGGTGCGGCGGGCCGCCGTGCTGGTCGTGGCCATGGCGGCGGCCTCGCTGGCGGTCCCGGCGGACGGGGCGACCGTGGAGGGGGTGCTGTACTGGTTCGCGCTGCCGATGCTGCTGGCCCTGTGCTGCCTGGCCATCGCGGGGCCGGGCGGCTGCGCGCACTCGCCGTGGGCCTCCCCTGCCGGGCAGCGGCTGCTCGTGGCGCTGGACCGGGAGCGGGCGCCGGCGGACCCCCTGGCGGCCGTGGCGGTCCGCGGGCTGCGCGCCGTACGCGATCCGGGGCTGCGCGCCGCGTTCGCGGGGCGGGCCGGCGTGTCTTAGCGCAACCGGGGGTACCGGCCCCGGCGTCCGGCGGTGCGCCTGTACAGCGGCACCTTCCTGACATTTCATCAGACAGGACGATGAGACGAAGGGGTCGCCATGCGGACGACGCTCGCGCGCTACGGAGCCGCCTCGGCGGCCCTCTGCCTCACCCTGTGCGCCCCCGCCGCCCCGGCCCGCGCGAGCGGCCGGGGGCCCGGTCCCGACCGGGTCGCCGCCGAGGACGCCGGGGCGGAACTCGTCGCCCGCCGGGCCGCGGCCGCCGCCGCCCAGGGCAACAGGCCCCCCCCCACGCCGGA
>NZ_JBEZWL010000155.1:0-17051 GCF_040648015.1 Streptomyces sp. NPDC029216
CTGCGCGCGGGCGCGGCGGCGCTGGAGTGGCGGGGCCCGCAGGCCGACGCGTTCCGCGCCGAGGTGGCCGCCCTCGCGGACCGCTGCGCCCGCGCGGCGGACGGCTTCGCCCTGGCTGCGGCCCAGCTCGACGGACCGGACCCCCGGCGCTCGTAACCGGGTCAGAGGACGAGCGAGAGCAGCAGGACGAAGCCCAGCCCGAGGACCGAGATGACCGTCTCCATCACCGACCAGGTCTTCACGGTCTGGCCGACGCTCATCCCGAAGTACTCCTTGACCAGCCAGAACCCGGCGTCGTTGACATGGCTGAAGAACAGCGAGCCGGCCCCGATCGCCAGCACCAGCAGCGCGGTCTGAGCCGTCGGCAGGTCCGCCGCCAGCGGGGCCACCAGGCCGGACGCCGAGATGGTGGCGACCGTCGCCGAGCCGGTCGCCAGCCGGATCGCCACCGCGATCAGCCAGGCCAGCAGCAGGGTCGGGACCGACCAGTCCTTCGACAGGTCCAGGACCGTCTGCCCCACGCCCGCGTCGATCAGGGTCTGCTTGAACCCGCCGCCCGCGCCCACGATCAGCAGGATGCCCGCGATCGGGGCCAGGGACTTCTCGACGGTGGACGACAGCCGGGCCCGGGTGAAACCGGCCGCCCGCCCGAGGGTGACCATGCCGACCAGTACGGCCGCGAGCAGGGCGATCAGCGGGGAGCCGGCCACGTCCGCGACCCGCTGCACACCGCTCGCGGGGTCGTCGACGACGATGTCGGCCAGGGCCTTGACCAGCATCAGGGCCACCGGCAGCAGCACCGTGCAGACCGTCGGCCCGAACCGGGGCCGCCGCCCGGGCTCCACCGGCGGGCGCTGGTCGGCCGGTTCCTGCGGCGCCGGTATGTCCACCCAGCGGGCGGCGTACCGGGAGAACAGCGGCCCGGCGACGACCACGGTCGGGACGGCCACGAGCACGCCGAGGGCCAGGGTGACCCCCAGGTCCGCGTGGAGCGCGTCGACGGCGACCAGCGGGCCGGGGTGCGGCGGGATCAGCCCGTGCATCACCGACAGGCCGGCCAGCGCGGGGACGCCGATCCGCATCAGGGAGTGGCCGCCGCGCCGGGCGACCAGCAGCACCACCGGGATCAGCAGCACGATGCCGACCTCGAAGAAGAGCGGCAGCCCGATCACCGAGGCGATCAGCACCATCGCCCACGGCATGGCGCGGCCCCGGGCGCGGGCGAGGATCGTGTCGACGATCTCGTCCGCGCCGCCGGAGTCGGCGAGGAGCCTGCCGAGGATCGCGCCGAGGGCGATGAGGACGCCGACGCCCGCGACGGTGGAGCCGAGACCGGCGGTGAAGCTCGCGATCGTCCTGTCCGGCGGGGCGCCCGCGAAGGACCCGAGGGCGAGCGAGCCGAGGGTCAGGGCCAGGAAGGCGTGCAGCTTGAGGCGGGTGATGAGCAGGACGATGACGGCGATGCCCGCGAGGACGGCGACACCCAGCTGGGCGTGTCCGGCCGAGGTGATGGGTCCGGGGGCGGCCGCCGCCAGGGTCCCGGCGCTGAGACCGGTCACGGTGGGGTTCCCCTAACTCTCGAACTCGCGCAGGGCGGCGAGCGCCCGATCGGCGATCTCCTCCGGGGTGCCGGCGACGTCGACGGTGACCCCGGGCTCGTCCGCCTGGAGCGGTTCGAGCACGGCGAACTGGGAGTCCAGCAGCGAGGCGGGCATGAAGTGCCCCGTGCGGGCGGCCATCCGCCGGGCGATCAGCGGCCGTTCCCCGGTCAGGTGCACGAACACGGCGCCTCCGGGAGCGGCGGCCCGCAGCCGGTCGCGGTAGGCGCGCTTGAGGCAGGAGGCGGCGACCACACCGCCGCCCGGACCGCTCCGGTCGCGGATCCAGTCGCCGACGGCGTCCAGCCACGGCCGGCGGTCGGCGTCCTCCAGCGGGGTCCCGGCCGACATCTTGGCCACGTTGGCCGCGGGGTGGAAGGCGTCGCCCTCGGCGTAGGGGACGCCGAGGGCCCCGGCGAGCAGCCGGCCCACGGTCGTCTTGCCCGTGCCGGCCACGCCCATCACCACAATGACGCGCTGGGAGCTCACGTCGTACCTCGCCGTCCTCGTTGCTGGGAGCACCACTGAAGCCTATTAAGTAGTACTTATTCAAGGGTTCCCGCGAAAACATCACACCTTTTTCGGTTCCGGGCGTCACCGTACGCTTGCGCCATGACCACCGAAGGCAGTCCGGTCCCAGGACTCCACTCCCAGGTGCTGGACGCGCTCGGCCTCGCCATCACGGCCGGGGAGCACCCGCCGGGCAGCGTGCTGCGCACCGACGGGATCGCCGAGCGGTTCGGCGCCTCGCGCACCGTCGTGCGCGAGGTGGTCCGCGTCCTGGAGTCGATGCAGCTGGTCGAGTCCCGCCGCCGGGTCGGGGTGACCGTCCGCCCGGCCGAGGAGTGGAACGTCTACGACCCGCGCGTCATCCGCTGGCGGCTCGCGGGCGCCGACCGCCCGCGCCAGCTGCGCTCCCTGACCGTCCTGCGCTCGGCGGTCGAACCGGTCGCGGCCGGCCTCGCCGCGTCCCACGCCACCCCGGAGCAGTGCGCGCGGCTCACCGAGACCGCCCTCGGCATGGTCCGCACCTCCCGCGGCCACCAGCTGGAGGGCTACCTCCACCACGACGTGGCCTTCCACCGCACCGTGCTGAACGCCTCGGGCAACGAGATGTTCGCCCGCCTCGGGGACGTCGTCGCCGAGGTCCTGACGGGCCGCACCCGGCACGAGGTGATGTTCCACGACCCCGACCCGGCCGCCGTCACCCTCCACGTACGGGTCGCCGAGGCGGTCCGCGAGGGCGACGCGGCGGCGGCCGAGGCCCTGACCCGCCGGATCGCCCTCGGCGCCCTGGAGGAACTCGACGTCCTCGCCCCGTGACGCCCCGGCCGGGGCGGCCTCAGCCGGCGGCGGCCGTGCCGCGCGTGGCGAACTGGGTGCGGTACAGCTCCTCGTAGCGGCCGCCCGACGCCAGCAGCTCGTCGTGGGTGCCGCGTTCCACGATCCGGCCCTCCTCCACCACCAGGATCAGGTCGGCGGCCTGCACGGTGGAGAGCCGGTGCGCGATCACCACGGCCGTCCGGCCCGCCAGGGCCTCGGCCAGGGCCTCCTGGACGGCCGCCTCGGAGGTGGAGTCCAGGTGGGCGGTGGCCTCGTCCAGGATCACCACCCGCTGCCGGGCCAGCAGCAGCCGCGCGATGGTCAGCCTCTGCCGTTCCCCGCCCGACAGCCGGTAGCCGCGTTCGCCGACGACGGTGTCCAGGCCGTCCGGGAGGGAGGCGACCAGGCCGTCCAGGCGCGAGCGGCGCAGGGCCTCCCACAGCTCCTCCTCGGCCGCGTCGGGCCGGGCCAGCAGCAGGTTGGCCCGTACCGACTCGTGGAAGAGGTGCCCGTCCTGGGTGACCATGCCCAGGGTGTCGCGGATCGAGTCCGCGGTGAGGTCGCGCACGTCGATCCCGCCCAGGCGCACCGCGCCCGCGTCGGCGTCGTACAGCCGCGGCAGCAGCTGGGCGATGGTGGACTTGCCGGCCCCGGAGGAGCCGACGAGGGCGATCATCTGGCCGGGCTCGGCCCGGAAGGACACCTCGTGCAGCACCCGGGTACCGCCCCGGGCGTCGAGGACGGCCACCTCCTCCAGGGAGGCCAGGGAGACCTTGTCGGGGGAGGGGTAGCCGAAGGAGACCCGGTCGAACTCCACCGCCACCGGGCCGTCGGGCACCCGGCGGGCGTCCGGCTTCTCGGCGATCAGCGGCTCCAGGTCGAGGATCTCGAAGACCCGCTCGAAGCTGACCATCGCGCTCATCACCTCGACCCGGGCCCCGGCCAGCGCGGTCAGCGGGGCGTACAGCCGGGTCAGCAGCAGGGCCAGGGCGACGACGGAGCCGGCCTCCAGGCTGCCGCGCAGGGCGTAGTAGCCGCCGAGCCCGTAGACCAGGGCGAGGGCCAGCGCCGAGACCAGGGTGAGGGCCGTGATGAACGCCGACTGGGCCATCGCGGTACGGATCCCGATGTCCCGCACCCGCGCCGCGCGGGCCGCGAACTCGGCGGACTCGTCGGCGGGCCGCCCGAACAGCTTGACGAGGGTGGCTCCGGGCGCGGAGAACCGTTCCGTCATCTGCGTGCCCATCGCCGCGTTCAACGCCGAGGCCTCGCGCTGCATCCCGGCCATACGGGTGCCCATCCGGCGGGCCGGCAGCACGAACACCGGCAGCAGCACCAGCGCCAGCAGGGTGATCTGCCAGGAGATGCTCAGCATCACCCCCAGCGTCAGCAGCAGGGTCACGGTGTTGGAGACCACCCCGGACAGGGTGTTGCTGAAGGCCCGCTGGGCGCCGATCACATCGTTGTTGAGGCGGCTGACCAGGGCTCCCGTCCGGGTCCGGGTGAAGAAGGCCACCGGCATCCGCTGGACGTGGTCGAAGACAGCCCGGCGCAGGTCGAGGATCAGGCCCTCGCCGAGGGTGGCGGAGAGCTTGCGGGTCAGCAGCCCGAGCCCCGCCTCGGCCACCGCGATGACCGCGATCAGCAGCGCGAGCCGGGTGACCTTCCCGGTGTCGCCGCCCCCGCCCGCCTTCGCCCCCTGGACGATGGCGTCCACGATCCGGCTGGCCAGCAGCGGAGTGGCCACCGCGAGCAGCGCACCCACCACGCTGAGCAGCAGGAAGAGGGTCAGCCCGCGCCGGTGCGGGCGGGCGAAGGCGGCGATCCGGCGCAGGCTCGCCGCGGAGAACGGCGGGCGGCTGCCCTGCTGGGCGTTGATCGCGCTGTGCAGCGAATGCCAGGCGGTGACTTCCATGTCCATGACCCCCACGGTAGAACCTCAAGCAAACTTCAGGTCAAGGGAAGGCGGGGGAACCACCCGTCAGGGGACGCCACCGGGCGGCCGGTCGTCAACTCCCGTCCACGGGAAGGATTTACGGGAACCCCGTGCCCGCTCCGGGCGCGGTGGCATCATCGGGGAATGACGCAGGCACCGCAGTCCGCAGACCCCGGCCGGCCCGCCGCCGGCACCGTGCTGGACCGCTTCGAACAGCGCGTCCGCGACACCCCCGGGGCCCCCGCCGCCCTCGTCCGTGAGGACCTCCTCTCCTACGCCGCCCTCGACGCGCGCGCCAACCGGCTCGCCCACCACCTCCTCGCCCTCGGCCTGCCCGCGCACACCCGGATCGCCATCGGCCTCACCCGCCGCGAGGAGGCCCTCGTCGCCCTCCTGGCCGTGCTCAAGGCCGGCGCCGCCTACGCCCTGATCGACATCGAGGACACGCGCACCGCCCGGTTCCAGCTCATCGCCCTCGACCCCGGCCTCCTGATCACCCACGCCGCCGGCGAGGCCCGCCTGGACCGGGGCGGGCGGCTGCGGACCCTGCTCCCGGACGAGGAGGCGGACCGGATCTCCGCCCGCCCCGACCACCCCCCGGCCCGCTCCCCGCAGGGGAGTGCGCAGGCCGCCGTGCTGTTCACCGGCACCGCCCTGCCCCGCCCCGTACCCGTCGGGCACGCCCTGCTGCTCGCCGCCCACGAGTCCTGGGCCGAGGTCGCCCGGCCGGCCCCCGAGGACCGCCACCTGTTCACCGGCGGCGCCGACCTCACCCCCTTCGCCGCCGGATGGACCGCCGCCCTGTGCACCGGAGGCGCCCTCGTCCTGTCCGGCGGCGCGGCCTTCACGCCCGGGGAGATACCCGACACCGTCTCCGCCCGGGACGTCACCGTCCTGCACACCGACCCCGCGAACGCCCTGCGCCTCCTCGGCCCCGGGCCCGGCCCGGCCGGCGCCGCCGGCCGCGGGCGGCGGGAACCCTCCCCGGCGCTCTCCACCCTGCGGCTGCTCGCCGTCACCGGCGACCGGCTCCACCTCGACGAACAGACCGCCCTCCAGGACCGGCTGCGCACCGGCGCACGCGTGCTCAACGTCTACGCCCCCACCGAGGCCGCCGGCGCCGGCACCTGGTTCGAACTGCCGCAGCTGCGCCGCCCGCCGGCCGAACCCGAACGGCTCTCCCTGCTCGGCACCCCCTTCCCCGGCTGCCGCGTCGACCTGCGCGACGGCGAGCTCCACCTCACCCCGCCCGGCGGCGGCGACGCGCTGGCCACGGGCGACCTCGCCGAGCTGCGCCCCGACGGGCTGCTGGAGTTCCGCGGGCGGCTGCGCGACCGGATCACCCTGCCGGACGGCGGACACCTCGACCCGTACCCCGTCGAGTCCGTGATCCGCACCCACCCCGACCTCGGCGCGGCCATCGTGGCCCCCGTCACCGACGGGACGGACACCCGCCTCGTCGCCTACGTCACCCCGACCCCCGAGGACCCCGACTGGACGAGGTCCGGCCCGCCCGTCGGCATCGAGGCCCTCCGGAAGCACCTGGCGGGCAAGGTGCCCCCTGCCGGGACCCCGGCCCGGCTGGTCCGGCTGCGTGCCCTGCCCCGTACCCGGGCGGGCCAGGAGGACCGGGCGGCGGTGCCGCAGCCCCCGCAGCCCGCGAAGGAGCCCCGCCGGGCCGGCGGCGGCAAGTACGGGGCCGGGGGAGGGGGCGAGCCGCCCGGCTGCTTCGCCTTCGGCTGCGCGGCGGTTCCGCTGACCGTCGTCGCCCTGTTCGTCACCGACCTGCTCTGGCCCGGCTCGACCGACCTCACCGGGGTGCCCGGCCCGTGGGCCTTCCTCTTCTCCGTCCTCTACGCCGTCGAGTGCGCGGCCTTCGCCGCCGGGCTGCTCTTCCTCCTCGCGGGCCGCAAGCGGATGGTGCGCCCGGGCCGGGGCCGGGGCCTGGCCACCGCCGCCCACCTGGCCGTGGCGTACCTGCTGATGGCCTGGTGGCCGCAGGACAACCTCTACCGGCTCGCCGCGAAACACGACTGGCCCCGGCAGGCCGCCCTCGTCTACACCTTCAACATCCCGCTGATGGCCGCGGGGCTCGTGGTCGCCCTCTACCTCACCCGCAAGCCCGTCTCCCCCTTCGACTTCGACGGCTGACCCCCCTCCTCCCCGGCCGGCTCCCCCGCGAAGCCCGCGCCCACGGCCAGGGCCCGCTCCCGCACCAGCGCCTCGGCCGCGTCCAGCACCTCCCCGCTGTGCGCGGCCACCAGCACCCCGAGCCACGGCTCCGGATCGAAGGCCCCCGTCGGGATGGCCGGCACGAACACGGCCCCCAGCTCCGCGCACCCCCGGGCCAGCTCCGCGCACACCTCCTCCAGCCGGGCCTCCGGCAGCCGGGCGCCCAGCTCCACCCGGTCCGCGATCCGTACGAGGTGCCCCGCGCCCCGCAGCGCGTCGAGCCGGGCGGCCACCATGAACGCGGCCGACGGGCCGGTCAGCCGCAGGTTGGCCTCGGTCGGCGCGAGCCGCCCCGCCCCGTCCACGACGAAGTCCACGTCGAACCAGCCCCGGTAGCCGGCCGCCGCCAGCTCCCGGCCCACCGCCGCACCGAACGCCAGCAGCGGCCCCTCCAGGCGGGCGGGCACCACCCCGGGCCCCACCGTCGCACCCCGGTAGCCTCCGTCGGCCACGTCCATCAGCGCCGCGCCGACCTCGTGCGGGCGGCCCGCGCCGTCCACGAACCCGTCGTACGTCAGATCCCTCGGGGCGCCCGCCTCCGCCGGGCCGTGCACGTACTCCTCCACCAGCAGCGGGCCGCGCGGCAGCCGGCGCAGTACGGACCGGGCCCCGCCGGCCGCCCGTACGCGTCCGGGCGTCAGCACCGTGGTGCCCGAACCCCCGACACCGTGCTCCGATTTGAGAACGGTGCTCTCGCCGGCCCGGGCCCGGGCCGCCACCAGCCGGACCGCCGCCCGGCGCGACGCGGCCCGCCACTGCGCGGGGAGGACGACCCCCGGATGCCCGCCGCCCGCCAGGACCCCGGCGAACAGGGCGTGCGCCGCCGACTTCGACTCGTACCGCAGCGCACCCGGCCTCCACGGCAGCCCCGCGAGCCGCCCGTACGGCTCGGTCCGCCCCCACGGTACGAGCGGCAGCCCGCGCCCCGTCACCCGCCGGACCAGCGCCGGCCGGGCCAGCACCGCCTCCGACAGGCCCGTTCCCCGCTCCACCAGCCCGTCGTACACCTCCACCTCCGGCCCCCAGCCCAACTGCCGTCCCACCAGGGCCGTCCAGCCCCGCGGCACCGGCCGCGGCAGCACCAGCGCGGCCGGGCGGGGGCTGTAGAAGGCGGCCAGGCAGGCGTAGTCGTGCGCGGGCCGCTGCTCGCGGTCGAGGGAGGCGTCGGCGAACTGGGCGTTGAACTCGGCGACGTTGCCCACGTGCACCGCCGGGACCCCGCCCGTCCAGGCCCGCGCCCAGGCCGCGAGCGGTACGGGCGCCACCTCGAACCGGACCAGCCCCGGCGGGGAGCCCGCCGCCGGGACGGCGCCCATCGCCCGGTAGAAGCCCGCCGCATGGGGGTCGGCGTCGATCAGCAGCCGGCGGAAGCCCAGACCGGCGGCCCGGCGCACGGCGTCCAGGTACAGCAGCCGCCCCAGGCCCCGGCCGATGGCCGAGGGCTCCACGAACAGCAGCCCGAGCCGCGCCTGCGGGCCCGCGGCGCCGTGGTCCGCCGCGTCCTCCAGGGAGGCGAGGCCCAGCACCTCCCCGCGTGCGTTCTCGGCCACCACGATCCGCCGGGCCGTCAGTTCCCCCTCCCCGACCCGGAGCTGCGGCGCGCACGCGGCGAGGAACTCCTCGCCGTACCCCCAGTGCGCCTTGGACCGCATGACCAGCGCGGTCAGCGCCGCGGCCTCCCCGGGCCGCGCGGGCCTGGCCTTTGCCATTTCCTTACCTCCCGATGGCCGGGTCGGGGGCCGTGCGATAGATTCGGCCTCCCCACGGCACGTCCTTGGCCCATCCTTATCCCACCCCCGCGGAGACAGGCTTCTCAATGAGCGACATCGTCAACGGACTTGGCCGTACGAGCGCCTACGGCGTCCTCGGGCTGGTCCTGCTGATCCTCGGCATCGTCCTGGTGGACGTGCTGACGCCCGGGAAGCTCCCCCAGCAGATCTGGGAGCAGCGCAACCGCAACGCGGCCCTGCTGCTCAGTTCCGCGCTCCTCGGGATCGGCGGCATCGTCTTCACCTCGATCTGGACGACGTACGAGGACTTCGGCAAGGGCCTGCTGTCCACGGCGGCCTTCGGCCTGCTCGGGCTGGTCCTGATGGCCGTGGCCTTCCTGGTGCTGGACCTGGTGACCCCGGGCAAGCTCGGAGCCATCGTCGTCGACCCGGAGCCGCACCCGGCCGTCTGGGTCACCGCCTGCTGCAACCTGGCGGTCGCCGCGATCGTGGCCGCCTCCATCGCCTGACCCGCCGGCCACGGCGCCCGCGTCCGTACGACAAGAGAGCGCCGCTCCCCGCCGGGAGCGGCGCTCTCTTCGTGTACGGGTGCTCCGGCGCGCTACGCCAGTCCCAGCGCGAACACCCCGAACCCGGCCGCCAGCACCCCCGCCACGGCCCCGCGGACCACCGACCCCCGGCGCCCCGGGGCCGGCGCCGCCTCGAACCGCCGCGCGTACCGGGCGATCCCCACCAGCAGCAGGGCGAACACCGGCAGCCACACCGCCCGCGCCGCGATCCAGCCCGGGGTGTCGGGCGCCGTCGTCAGCCCGGCCACCCCGCCGCCGGAGAAGGACGCCGGTACGGCCGCCGCCAGCATCGCGGTCTGGTGCCAGCACAGGATCGTCATCGCCGACAGGTTGACCACCACCACCGGCGCCCACAGCGCCGGCCGCGCCAGCAGCCCCGCCAGCCGGTCCCGCAGCAGGATCGCCGCGCCCGACTGGGCCGCGGCCAGGGCCAGTACCAGCAGGGACGGCGGATGCGAGTTGGTCCGCGCCTCACCCGGCACGCCGACCATCGACGCCGGGTAGTGGAAGACCGTCAGCAGCACCGCGAACAGCGCCGCCCCGCCCAGCAGCAGCAACCAGGCCCCGCGCCGCCCGATGCGCCGCTCGCCCCAGGAGACGCCCAGCTGATAGGCGAACAGCCAGCCCGGCAGGACGTTCAGCAGCGACAGCCAGGACGGCACCGAGCCGGCGAGCGGCCCGTACCGCAGGAGGTCCACCACCGCGACCGACGCCAGTAGCGGGGCCGCGGCCCAGCCGCCGAGCCGGCCGGCGGCCCGCACGCAGGACGGGGTCAGCGCCGTCACCACCGCGTACACCCCCACGAACCACAGCGGCTGGACGACCAGGGTCGCCCCCGTCCGCAGGGTCGCCTCCGGCACCCCGGCCGCGTACAGCACCGGCGCGGCCAGCGCCCACACCGCCGTCACCCCGAGGACCGGCCGTCCCAGCCGGACCATCCGCCCCTTCAGCCAGGCGCCGGTCGAGCCGGTGCGGCGGCGGAAGGAGAGCACCGAGGCGTAGCCGCCGACCAGGAAGAACACGCCGAGCATCTGGAGCACCCAGCTCGCCGGAGCGAGGGCGCCGAAGGACGACAGCGGGCTGGCGTTGTGCAGCCCGCCCTCCGCGTCGAGGGTGAACCCGCCGAGCAGCCAGTGCCCCGTCGGCACCGCCAGCAGGGCCAGTGCCCGCAGCCCGTCGACCGCACGGTCCCGGTGGGCGGGCGTGCGCCGGTCGATCCGCTCGGCGGCCCGCCGCAGCGGGGCGAACGCGTTCATCGGAGGTCTCCCGTCGGGGCCCCGTCCCGGGGGGCCTCGCCCTTGGCGATCGCGGCGATCGCGGCCAGCGACCGGCTGCCGGCGGCGAAGTACCCCGTGTGCCCCACCACGTCGGCGGCGGGCACCCGGCGCGCACCGAAGGACGCCGAGGCGGGGTCGGCGCCGTGCCCGAGGCCCGCGACCCGCACGTGGGGCACGTCGGCGATCCAGTCGGAGGGGCCGCGGGCCGCCCACACCCGGGCCTTCGTCCCCAGGGCGGCGGCGGTCTCCGCGCGCATCCCCGGCGACCCGAGGACGACGAGGTCGGCGGCGTCCGTGTGCCGGGCCGCCAGCCCGCAGACCACCGAGCCGTAGCTGTGGCACAGCAGCACCGGGTCGGGGGCGCCGACCGCGTCGAGCCCGGCGGTGAACCGGGCCAACCGCACCGCGCCGGCCTCGGCGAGGCGGCCGCCCGCGGCGTCCAGGCCGACCCCGACCGGGGTGGTGTACCCCGTCCACGCGATGACGGCGGTGTCCCCGGCGGCCCCGCCCGTCGCCGACCACAGGGCGCGGGCCATTCCGGCCGGGCCGGTGCCGGGCGTGCGCGGGGCGTCGTGGGACTGGGCGTCGTTGTCGGAGCCGGGCACGATCACCGAGACGTGCGCCGCCCGCTCCGGGTCCCCGAACACCTCGGCCACCTGGCCCCGCCCGCGCGGGTCGAAGGCCAGGATGCGGCGCCCGGGGGACGCGAGGGAGGCGTAGCGGGCCTCGCCCGTGGCGAGGACGGCCAGCCGGTTGGCCTCGTACCGCAGGGGGAGCGGCGCCCCCTCCAGATTGCCGACCACGAGCGGGTGGGCCCGCAGGAGTTCCCGCCGTGCGCCCTCGTCCAGCCCGGCGAAGAACCGGGCCACCTCGTGCGGGCCGGCGGTCGCCGGATCGGGCAGGGCCCGGCCGGCGGCCGTGTCGGCCCGCCAGGCGGCGGTCCCCGGCGGTGGGCCGGTGACCGCCGCCTGGCTGTCGACTGAGGCCCAGCCGGCGGTTCCCGCGACGACGGCCACCGCCAGCGCGGCCGTGACGATCGTCCTCCCGAAGCGGCGCATGCCCCTTCCCCTCTCCTCATCCGGACCGTGACGGGGAGGAAGGTAGGAAGGAGGTACCCGGCCGGACGTCGGACCGGGGAGCCAAGCTCGATGTCATACCCCGGTAGGGGGTGGAGGAGGGGGAGCCCGGCACACGCCGACCCGGATCGCAGGAACCGGCAATTGCGAAATTCCGCAATTCCCTCCATGCTGGGCGGGTGAGCACACCGCTGTACCGGCTGAAGGCCGAGTTCTTCAAGACGCTCGGACATCCGGTCCGCATCCGCGTCCTGGAACTCCTCAGCGAACGCGAGCACGCGGTCGCCGAGTTGCTGGCGGAAGTCGGTGTGGAGGCCGCGAGCCTCTCCCAGCAGCTGGCCGTCCTGCGCAAGGCCAACCTGGTGCTCACCCGCCGGGAGGGCTCCAACGTGTACTACCGGCTCACCAGCCCCGAGGTCGCCGAACTGCTGCGCGTCGCGCGCGGCATCCTCTCCGGCGTCCTGGAAGGCCAGGCCGAACTCCTGGCCGACCTCCGCGCCGCCCGCCACGACGGGTAGCCGGGGCCGCTGGACGGCGGCCGTCTCCCGTAGTGCGGGGTTCACCGCGCTTCTGACACCGGGGGACGGCCGCCCCTCACTTCTCGGCGTGCTGCCCCAGGTAGAACAGCAGCATGACGAACGCGGCGAACAGGTGCGTGCCGGCGATGTAGAAGAAGGCGCGCAGCGCGACGCCCTTGGCCTTCCACTTCTCCTGCTCCGCCGCGGCCCGCTGCCCGGAGGGGCCGTGGTCCTGGGTGTCGTCCGTCATGAGGGCTGAGCTCCCTTGGTGAATTGCATAACTCTGCAAGTCTACCGGGAGCCGCGGGAGGGCGGCCCCGCCCCCGGCCCCTACGCCGAATCGCCCGGCCGGACCAGCCCCGCCTCGTACGCGAAGATCACCGCCTGCGCCCGGTCGCGCAGGTCCAGCTTGCCCAGCACCCGCCCGATGTGGGTCTTGACCGTCTGCTCCGCCAGCACCAGGTGCGCCGCGATCTCCTGGTTCGACAGCCCCCGCGCGATCAGCTCCAGCACCTCCGTCTCGCGCGGGGTCAGCCCGTTCAGCCGCAGCGCCGGGTCCTTGCGCGGCGCCGGCCGCTGCCGGACGAAGTCCGCGATCAGGCGGCGCGTCACCGAGGGCGCCAGCAGCGCCTCGCCCGAGGCCACCACCCGGACCGCCGCGATCAGGTCCGCCGGCGGGGCGTCCTTCAGCAGGAACCCGGACGCGCCCGCGCGCAGCGCCTCGTACACGTAGTCGTCGATGTCGAAGGTGGTCAGCATCAGCACCTTCGGCCGGTGCGTCACCCCCGGCGGCGGGTCGAGCAGCTCGCGGGCCGCCGACAGCCCGTCCAGCTCGGGCATCCGCACGTCCATCAGGACCACGTCCGGATGCACGGTGCGCGAGAGCCGGACCCCCTCCCGGCCATCGGGCGCCTCGCCCACCACGTCGATGTCGGCCTGCGCCGACAGCAGCGCGGCGAACCCCGCCCGCACCATGGCCTGGTCGTCGACGATGATCACGCGGATGGTCAACTGGGGTCCTCCGTAGGGGAGTCGAGCGGCAGCCGCGCGGCGACCCGGAAACCGCCCTCGGGCAGCGGGCCCGCGTCCAGGGTCCCGCCGGTCAACCGTACGCGCTCGCGCATCCCCACCAGACCGTGCCCCGTGCCCGCACCCTCCAGCACCGCCGCCGTCTCCTCCGCCGGCCCGTTGACCACCAGCACGAGCACCTCCCCGTCCCCGTCGGAACGCGTCACCGACACCCGGGTCCGCGCCCCCGGCGCGTGCCGCACCACGTTCGCCAGGGCCTCCTGCACGATCCGGTACGCCGACAGGTCCACGGCCGGTACCGTCCGCGCCGCCTCCGCCACGCCCGCGGCCAGCGACAACTCCACCGGCTGCCCGGCCCGTACCGTCGCCTCCACCAGCTGCTGGATCCGCGCGACCCCAGGCTGCGGCGCCCGCTCCCCGCCGCCCGCCGCCTCCCCGCCGTCGGCCCCGTCCCCGCGCAGCACCGTCAGCAGCCTCCGCATCTCGCCCAGCGACTCGCGGGCGCTCGCCGCGATCGCCGAGAACTCCTCGCGCACCGGCTCCGCCATCCCCGGCAGCCGGTACGGCGCCGAGTCGGCCTGCACCGTGATCACCGACATGTGGTGGGCCACCACGTCGTGCAACTCCCGCGCGATGCGCGCCCGTTCCTCCAGCAGCGTGCGCCGCGCCCGTTCCGCCCCGCTGATGCTCTCCTGCTCCGCGATCCGCTGCCGGGCGTCGCCCAGCCCGCGCAGCGCACCCGTCAGCGCCAGCACGGCCCCGCCCAGCACGAACTGCAGGGCGGCCGTGTTCGTCACCCCGTCCGGCGCGAAGAAGCCGAGCACCACCCCCGCCGCGCCCGTCGCCAGCCACACCCCGACCAGCGTCCGGACGGACTCGCGCAGCCCCAGGCAGGCCATCAGGAGCTGGTACCCGACCACAGCCATCGGCGTCCAGGGCCAGGCCGTCCCCGCCACCCCGCCCGCGCCCGTCAGCAGCACGGCCCCGACCACGTCCGCGGCCAGCACCATCGCCCAGGCGCGCACCGGCCGGGTCACCGCCAGCAGCAGCGGCACCGTCTGTGCCACGCCCAGCGCCCCCGCCCAGCCGCCGCCCAGCCGGTAGTCGTTGACCAGCACCGCGATGGTCACCGGGACCAGCGTCACCACGAAGACCCCCGCCACGGCGAAGGGCAGCATCCGCTGCCAACGGCGCGGCGCCCCCGCGAACAGCGGCTCGCCCGCCCGGGCAGGGGTGCGCAACGCCACCGCCAACTGCGCGAGCCGGCCGCCGCCCGGCCCCTTCGCTCCGGCCGTCGGGGTCTGCCGGGCGGCCCGGCCGGGGATGCGCGGTGTGAACCTCATGATCCGCCAGCCTATGCGCCGGGCCGCCGGAAAGGCCCGGTCCGGCGGGCGGATACGCTGCACCGGACCGACGACGTCAAGGGGGACGGTACGCATGGGCGGGGCAGCCGCGCTCGAAAAACTGGTGCCGGTACTGCTGGCCTTCGGCGGCGGGGTCCTGCTCGCCCGCCGCAAGAGCGTCCCGGCGGAGGCCTCCAAGGCCTTCTCCGACTACGCCTTCCTCTTCGCCGTCCCCTGCTACCTCTTCGGCAACATCTACGCCGCCGACCTCGGCGCCCTGTTCGACTGGCGCGCCATCGGCGGCTACGCGGCCGCCGCCGCCCTCGCCGTACTCGCCGTGGCCCTCGGTGCGGCCGCCTACGGGATCCGGGAGCCGCGCGCGGTGGCCCTGCGCGTGATGGCCGGGGTCCAGGTCAACACCGCGTACTTCGCCGTCCCCGTCTTCATCACGGTCTTCGGGACGGCCGCCCCGATCTTCCCGGTGCTGCTGTTCCAGGTGTGCGTGCTCTCGCTCGTGGTCATCGCCCTCATGGAACTGGGCCGCGCGGACGACGCCGGCGGCCCCGGCACCCGGCTCTCCCGGGCCCTGGCGGCCTCCCTCGCCACCCCGCTGGTGCTCGCCTGCAACGCGGGCATCCTGCTCAACCTGCTGTCGGTGCACGTCCCCGAGGTGGTCCTCGACGGGGCCGCCTTCGTCGGGGGCAGCGCCTCGCCGGTCGCCCTGTTCGCCCTCGGCCTGCACCTCGGCGGCACGGGCCTGGACGTCCGGGGCACCACCCGCGAGGAGGCCGCCCTGATCGCCTTCAAGTGCCTGGGCTTCCCGCTGCTCGCCTGGGCGGTGTGCGGGGGGCTCTTCGGGGTGCGGGGCGATTGGCTGGCGTACCTGGTCCTGATCGCCGCGATGCCGACCCCGCAGAACCTGTTCATCTTCGCCCAGCGCTACGACATCGGCGTCGACCTCTCGGCCTCCGTCGTGATCAAGAGCTCGGTGGTCGCCCTCCTGCTGGTGCCGTTCTGGCTCCAGACCGTCGCCCCGTAGGACGGTGGCCGGCGGCTCGTTCCCCCGGGCGGGCTCCGCTCGTTGAGCGGGCATGGAGCTGCTGCCGATGATCGCGGCGCCGGGTGTGGGCGAACGGGCCGACGCCGCGGCCGATGCCGCCTGCCACCTCTACGACGCCGTCGCGCCCTGGAGCGGCGGGCCGGGCGGATGGAGCAGGACCGCCGCCGAGGACGCCGCCGAGACGATCGAGACCACCGCGCACGCCCTGGCGCACATCCACCCGCGCGCCGAGGTCATCCTCGCGCCGGTGCACGCGGCCCTGGCCGATCTGCGCCGTCAGCTCGAACTCGCCCCGGCCGACCCGCTGACCGCCGAGGGGCTCCCGGTGGCCCCCCGGACGGTCGGCAACCCGCGCCGGACCCGCTGGGTGCGGGTGCTCACTCCACCCGCACCCCGGCGACCGCCGACTGGTACAGCTTCCTGATCTCCGCGCCGAAGTAGGCGCTGTACGAGGTGTCGGCCGTGGGCCCGCCGGTCTCCCAGCCGCCGATCACCCCGACCACGTCCCCGGTCGCGGTGTCCTCGTCGAAGCGGGTGATGAACGGTCCGCCGCTGGTCCCGCCCGGGTAGCCGGTGCAGTCGATCCGCAGGAACGATCCGGGGCTCCCCGGGTCGGTGCTGGTGAACTTGGTCGTTTTGTTGACGCACACGCGCGGGCGCGGCGCCGGCGCGGGATGGCCGATGAGGACCACCTTGGCGTGGTTGAAGGTGGCCCCGGTGACGAGCCGGTTCCCGCCGACCACGTCCT
The DNA here is from genome assembly GCF_040648015.1 of Streptomyces sp. NPDC029216. Lineage (NCBI taxonomy): Bacteria > Bacillati > Actinomycetota > Actinomycetes > Kitasatosporales > Streptomycetaceae > Streptomyces > Streptomyces sp. NPDC029216. The sequence continues at coordinate 16,440 of NZ_JBEZWL010000155.1, forward strand.
CGACCTCCTCGCCGTCGTCGTTCGGGCCGACCTGCGCGAAGGCCACGTCGAGCGTCGCGGCCTTCGCGGCGCCCTCGGCGCGGTAGCGGGAGGCGATCCACACCTTCGAGCGCCCGGCCGAGTCCCGCAGGACCGGGAACATGCCGTACGGGCGCGGGTTCGCGCGCGTGTACTGCGGTACGAAGGCCACCTGGCGGGTGTCGGTGCCGAGCAGGCAGTGCGCCGCGCTGAGCACCAGGTCGCGGCCGGGGGAGGAGACCACGCTGGCGGTGCAGAAGTAGGCGCCGCCGCCCTTCATGACGAACATCCGGCCGACGACCGGGATCCCGTCGAAGTCCTGCCCCACGCCGGCCGGGCTGGACGGGAGCACCGGCGCGGGCAGCAGGGACGCGGACGCCGTCGGGGCCGCGGCGGCGGGCGGGGTGCTCGCCGCCGGCACCGGCGCGGGGAGCACCGACGCGGCGGCCGCGGAAGCGGCGGGGTCGGGCGGGGGCGCGGGAAGCGTGCTCGGGGCCGGGGAGGCGGCGGGTGCCGTGTCCCCGGCGGCGGGGGCCGTAGCGCCAGGGGCTGCGGACCCCGGGGTCGCGCCGCCGGGGGTTGTGGAGCCGGCGG
>NZ_JBEZWL010000156.1:0-16912 GCF_040648015.1 Streptomyces sp. NPDC029216
AACTGGACCGAGCTCGACGTCTGGCAGTACATCGCCCGCGAGGGCATCGAACTCCCCGAGATCTACTTCGCCCACGAACGGGACGTCTTCCAGCGGGGCGGCATGTGGCTGACCGCCGGCGAATGGGGCGGCCCCCGCGAGGACGAGCCCGTCGAGCGCCGGACCATCCGCTACCGCACCGTCGGCGACATGTCCTGCACCGGCGCCGTCGACTCCGACGCCACCACCCTGGACGCCGTCATCACCGAGATCGCCGCCTCCCGCCTCACCGAGCGGGGCGCGACCCGCGCCGACGACAAGCTGTCCGAGGCCGCGATGGAAGACCGCAAGCGCGAAGGGTACTTCTAGAGATGGACGACACGACGACACTGCTGCGCTTCGCCACCGCCGGCTCCGTGGACGACGGCAAGTCCACCCTGGTGGGCCGCCTCCTCCACGACTCCAAGTCGGTCCTGGCCGACCAGCTGGAGGCCGTGGAGCGGGTCTCCCAGGACCGCGGCCGGCAGGCCCCGGACCTGGCGCTGCTGACCGACGGTCTGCGTGCCGAGCGGGAGCAGGGCATCACCATCGACGTGGCCTACCGCTACTTCGCCACCGCCCGCCGCCGGTTCATCCTCGCCGACACCCCCGGGCACGTGCAGTACACGCGGAACATGGTCACCGGCGCCTCCACCGCCGACCTCGCCGTGGTCCTCGTCGACGCCCGCAACGGCGTCATCGAACAGACCCGCCGCCACGCCGCCGTCGCCGCCCTCCTGCGCGTCCCCCACGTCGTCCTCGCCGTCAACAAGATGGACCTCGCCGGATACGACGAGAACGTCTTCGCCGAGATCGCCGAGGAGTTCACCGCCTACGCCTCCGGACTCGGCGTGCACGAGGTCACCGCCATCCCCATCTCGGCCCTGGCCGGGGACAACGTGGTCGAACCCTCCGCCCACATGGACTGGTACGGCGGCCCCACCGTCCTGGAGCACCTGGAGACCGTCCCCGTCAGCGGCGGCCTCACCGGCGGCCCCGCCCGCTTCCCCGTCCAGTACGTGATCCGTCCGCAGACCCCCGAGCACCGCGACTACCGCGGTTACGCGGGCCAGATCGCCTCCGGCGTCCTGCGCGTCGGCGAGGCCGTCACCGTCTTCCCCTCCGGCCGCACCAGCGTCATCGAGGGCATCGACGCGCTCGGCGAGAGCGTCGACACCGCCTGGGCCCCCCAGTCCGTCACCCTCCGCCTCCGGGACGACGTCGACGTCTCCCGCGGCGACCTCATCGCCCCCGCCGGCGCCGCCCCCGCCACCACCCAGGACGTCACCGCCACCGTCTGCCACGTCGCCGACCGGCCCCTGGCCGTCGGCCAGCGCGTGCTGCTCAAACACACCACCCGCAGCGTCAAGGCCATCGTCCGGGAGATCCCCTCCCGGCTGGCCCTCGACGACCTCTCCCAGCACCCCGACCCCGGCCGGCTGGTCGCCAACGACATCGGCCGCGTCGTCGTCCGCACCGGCGAACCCCTCGCCCTCGACCCCTACGCGGCCTCCCGCCACACCGGATCCTTCCTGCTCATCGACCCGGCCGACGGCACCACCCTGACCGCGGGCATGGCCGGCGAGGCCTTCACCGAGAACGAACGGACCGTCTGACGATGTCCCCACCGCCCCGTCCGCGCCGCCGCCGCAGCCGCCTCGCCGCCGCCCTCGGCCTCCTCCTGACCTGCGCCACCGCCCTCACCTCCTGCGGTTACGGATCCCGGGCCGACCAGGTCCCCGCCGCCGCCCAGGCCCCGGCCGGCGCGGCCGGCGCGAAGCTCTCGGCGGGCTCCGTGACCCTCGGCTACTTCCCCAACCTCACCCACGCCACCGCCCTGGTCGGCGTACGGGAGGGCCTGATCCGGCGGGAACTGGCCGGCACCGCCCTGAAGACCACCACCTTCAACGCCGGCCCCGCCGAGATCGAGGCCCTCAACGCGGGCTCCGTCGACATCGGCTTCATCGGCCCCTCGCCCGCCGTCAACGGCTACGTGAAGTCCGGGGGCCGCAACCTGCGGATCGTCTCCGGCTCCGCCTCCGGCGGCGTCAAGCTCGTCGTGAACCCGGAGAAGATCAAGACCCTCGACGACCTCAAGGGCCGGAGGATCGCCACCCCGCAGCTCGGCAACACCCAGGACGTGGCATTCCTCGACTGGATCGCGGCCCGCGGCTGGAAGGTGGACGCCGCCAGCGGCCGGGGCGACGTCTCCGTCGTCCGCACCAACAACACCATCACCCCCGACGCCTACCGCTCCGGCTCGGTCGACGGCGCCTGGGTGCCCGAGCCCACCGCCTCCAAGCTGGTCGCGGACGGCGCCGCGGTCCTCCTCGACGAGACCGACCTGTGGCCCGACAAGAAGTTCGTCATCACGAACGTGGTCGTCTCGCAGAAGTTCCTCAAGGAGCACCCGGACGTGGTCGAGGCCGTCCTGCGCGGCACCGTGAAGACCAACGAGTGGATCAACGCCCACCCGGAGCAGGCCAAGGCCTCAGCCAACGCCGCCCTCGCGGACCTCACCGGCAGGGAACTGGAGCCCGAGGTCATCGACCGGGCCTGGCCGTCGATCCTCGTCACCGACGACCCCCTTCCGGCCACCCTCCGGACCCAGTCCGAGCACGCCGTCGTGGCCGGGCTGCTGGAGAAGCCCGATCTGACCGGCATCTACGACCTCGGGCCGCTCAACAGGGTCCTGGGTTCCCTGAACAAGCCCACCGTCACCCCCGCCGGTACCGGCGCCGACGACCAAGGGAGGTGAGCCGCGGTGGCGACCGCACTCATCAACGCGGAGAACACCACGGCGCTCACGCCGGCCGTCCGCACCGAGCACGTCTCGAAGTCCTTCCCCGGCCCCGCCGGACCGCAGCAGATCCTCGACGACATCAGCCTGGACGTCGCACCCGGCGAGTTCGTCACCCTCCTCGGCGCCTCGGGCTGCGGCAAGTCCACCCTCCTCAACCTGATCGCCGGCCTCGACACCCCCACCTCCGGGTCCGTCGCCACCGAGGGCCGCCCGGCCCTGATGTTCCAGGAACACGCCCTGTTCCCCTGGCTGACGGCCGGCAAGAACATCGAACTGGCCCTGCGGCTGCGCGGGGTCGCCAAGGCCGACCGCAAGCCGGAGGCCGAACGGCTGCTGGAGCTGGTCCGTCTCGGCGGCGCGTATGGCAAGCGCGTCCACGAGCTCTCCGGCGGTATGCGCCAGCGCGTCGCCCTGGCCCGAGCCCTCGCCCAGGACAGCCGCCTGCTGCTGATGGACGAGCCGTTCGCGGCCCTGGACGCCATCACCCGCGACGTCCTGCACGGCGAACTCACCCGCATCTGGGAAGAGACGGGCCTGTCGGTCCTCTTCGTCACCCACAACGTCCGCGAGGCCGTCCGCCTCGCCCAGCGCGTCGTCCTCCTCTCCTCCCGCCCCGGCCGGATCGCGAAGGAATGGACTGTGGACATCCCGCAGCCCCGCCGCATCGAGGACGCCGAGGTCGCGGAACTGTCCCTGGAGATCACCGAACACCTGCGAGGGGAGATCCGCCGCCATGGCCGGCACTGACCTCAGGCCCCGGGCCGCCGCCAACGAGCTGGCCGGGCTGGACGCGCTCGACACCCACCACGGCTCCCGGACCCCGCTGCGCCGCCTCCTGCTGGGCAAGGCCCTGCCCCCGGCGCTGGCCGTCGCCCTCGTGCTGACGCTCTGGCAGGCCCTCGCCTGGGCGCACGTCGCCGACGACTACGTGCTCCCGCCGCCCGCCGCCGTCTGGGACAGCCTCGCCGACCTGTGGTTCAAGGGCACCCTGTTCGACGTCGTGTGGACCAGCGTCTGGCGCGGCCTGTCCGGGTTCCTGCTGGCCCTGGCCATCGGTACCCCGCTCGGCCTGCTCGTCGCCCGCGTCCGGCCGGTACGGGCCGCCGTCGGCCCGGTCCTCTCCGGCCTGCAGTCCCTGCCCTCGGTCGCCTGGGTGCCCCCGGCGGTGCTCTGGCTGGGCCTGGACAACTCGATGATGTACGCCGTCATCCTGCTCGGCGCCACCCCCTCCATCGCCGGCGGCCTCGTCTCCGGCATCGACCAGGTGCCGCCGCTCCTGATGCGGGCCGGCCGCTCCCTCGGCGCCACCGGACTGCGCGGCGCCCGCCACGTCGTCATGCCGGCCGCGTTCCCCGGCTACCTGGCCGGCCTCAAGCAGGGCTGGGCCTTCTCCTGGCGCTCCCTGATGGCCGCCGAGATCATCGCCAGCTCCCCCGACCTGGGCCTGGGCCTGGGCCAGTTGCTGGAGTCGGGGCGCGAGACCTCCGACATGGCCCGGATCTTCCTGGCCATCGCCCTGATCCTGCTGGTCGGCATCGCCGTCGAACTGCTGGTCTTCGCCCCGGTGGAACGCCGCATGCTGCGCGGCCGCGGCCTGCGCGGGTGACACCCCGGCGGCCCGGGCGCGCGGTCAGACCGCGAGGGCCCGGGCCTCCGCCACGGCCTCGTCGTAGCGGAGCAGGACGAGCCGGGCGAGCTCCGGCGCGGCGCCGAGCACCCCGCCCAGGACGTCCGCCCCGGCCGCGGCGGCGCCCGCGGCGATCCGGTCGGGGAGCCGGCCCGGCGCCAGGACGTAGGGGGCCACCGCCACCCGTCGTACGCCCTCGGCGCGCAGCGCCCGTACGGCGTCCCCCGTGGCGGGGAAGAGGCCGGCGGAGGCGAAGGCGGGCCGTACGGCGGGCCAGCCGGTGCCCCGCCAGGAGCGGGCGATCCCCGCGAGCACGGCGGCCGCGTCGGGGTCGGTGGTGCCGGCGGCCGCGAGCACGACACCGGTCGTCGCGCGCTCGTGCGGCCCGAGGCCGGCCTCGTACAGCCGGCGCTCCAGCGCGGCCGTCAGCAGGGGGTGCGGGCCCAGTACGCCGGCCTGCCGGACGGCGAGCGGGGCGGGGGCCCGGCGCAGTACGCCGGGCAGGTCGTGCTTCGCGTGGAAGGCGCGGCTCAGGAGCAGGGGCTGGACCACCAGCCGCTCCACCCCGGCGTGCGCCATCCGGGTCAACTCCCCCCGTACGGAAGGTGAGTCGAAGTCGAGGTAGGCCGTGCCCACCCGCAGTCCGGGCCTCGTCGACCGGATCCGCCGGGTGAGTGCGCGCACCGTCGCCGCGTGCCGGGGGTCACGGCTGCCGTGCGCGACGAGCAGGAGACGCCCGTCCATGTCCGGGCCCGTCCCTAGCTCGCGACGAGCGCCGGAACCGGCCAGTACGGCTCGTCCTGGAGCAGCATCGGGTCGTGGGTGAGGATCGCCCGCTCGTACTGGCTCAGGACGGGGGAGGGCTCGATGCCCTGGGACTCGATCATGTTGTGCCGGCACTGGCGGTAGACCGTCAGCGCGTCGAGCTGGCGGCCGCAGCGGTACAGCGCCCGCATCAGCAGCATGCAGAACTGCTCGTGGTTCGGATGGCGCGAGTAGAGCTCGGTCAGTTCCGGGAGGATCCGCTCGTGGCCGCCGGCGCGCAGTTCGAGGTCGTAGAGCAGTATGAGGGCCGAATTTCTCGCCTCCTGATATCTCGTGGACGCGGTGCGGCAGATCGGTCCGCCGGTCAGTCCGCCGAATACCGGGCCGCGCCAGCGCGAGAGCCCCGCGCGGAGATCGGCGATGTTCTGGCGGAGTTCGGGCAGGCCGTCCGTTCCCGTGCGCGCGTGGACGGCGTCCACGGTGTCGAGGAACAGATAGGCGTCGAGTTCCCACCGGTCGAACAGGAACGTATAGCCGGAGGTGCTCGTCACCACCCGCGAGCCCTCGCGCTCCGGCTCGACCGCCGCGAGGGTCCTGCGGACGCGGCTGATCTGCGCCTGGAGGGCGTTCTCGACCTTGTTGGGGGGTGTGGTCCCCCAGAGTTCGAGGATGAGGGAATCGACCGTGACGAGGGATCCGCCGGCCGCGAGCAGGGCCGCCAGAAGCGTCTGCTGCATGGCGCCGCCGAGCCGTACGGCGACCCGCTGTTTGACGATTTCCATGGAGCCTAGGACTGAGAACAGCAACACAAACATCTCCCCGCGAGATGGAAAGAGAACGGTGTCGTGTGCACTGGCGTCGGGCGATCGATTCAGTTCCGCATTCACGCTCGACATGCTCTGGAACTTTAATGGACCGATCGGTCCCGACCGTACTTGGTCGGGCGGGAGCGTGTCAATGAAGCCCCGGGAGCCCCTGCGCGGCCCCCGCGGTGCCTCCGGCGCCGGGCATGACGAAGGCCGTGCAACACGCCGGGCGCCGGATGCGGGGGATCCAGTGGAGGCGCCTGACGTGCTGCACGGCCGATCAGGGGGAGGAGGGGGGCGCCGCCGCGGCGGCGCCCCCTCCCGTCAGGCGGAGGCCTTCTGGCGGTAGCGGGCGGCGCCCGCCAGGGCCACGAGGGTCACGGCCAGGGTGATGGCGGTGACGGTCCACAGGCCGGCCCGGTACGGGGCGAGCCCGCCGGTGCTGAGCGAGAAGACGGTCGCGGTGAGGGCGATGACCACACCGTTGCCGATCTGCGCGCCGGCGTTGAACAGGCCCGAGACCAGGCCCTGCTCGTCCGGCGAGGCGGTGCCGACGGCGGCGATGTTCAGCGCCGGGTACACCGCGGCGAAGCCGAGGCCGCCGAGCAGCTGCTGGGCGAACAGGGTGATCAGCGGGTCGACCTGGCCCATCAGCAGGACCCAGCCCAGGTAGCCGATGCTCAGCATGATCAGGCCGCCGGTCGCGACCGGCCAGGCGCCGTACTTGGTGACCAGCGCGGCGCCGTAACGGGCGGTGCCCGCGGTCAGCACGCCGCCGAGGAGGAAGGCGAGGCCGGCCTCCAGCGGGGTCCAGTGCAGCTGCTCCTGGTAGTAGAGGGTCAGGACGAACTGGAAGGAGACGTAGGCGCCGAAGAAGAGCATGGCGACCAGCGAGCGGGTCAGCTGGCCCTTGCGGAAGACGGCGAGCGGGACCAGCGGCGCCGGGTGGCGGCTCTCGATCAGGGCGAACAGCGGGAAGAGGACGGCGGCGGCGATCAGCGAGCCGATCGTCTGCGCGTCGCTCCAGCCGTCGCTGGCGGCCCGGCTGAGTCCGTACACGAGGGCCACCGCGCCGGCCGTCACCGTGACGGCGCCGAGGACGTCGAGGCTGCCGCTCTTGCCCTTCTCCTGCTGCGAGGGGACCACCGAGGCGGCGAGCAGCGCGACCAGGAGGCCGGCCACGGCCGGTGCGAAGAGGACGAGCCGCCAGGAGACGCCGGCCATCAGGCCGCCGAGGATCAGGCCGAGCGCGTAACCGGCGGAGGCCACGGCCAGGAAGGTGCCCAGGGCGCGGTTGCGTGACTGCTCGTCACGGAAGGCGTCGAGCAGGATCGCCATGGCGGCGGGCGCGGTGATGCCGGCGCTGACGCCCTTGAGCAGTCGGGCGACGACCAGGACCACGCCGTCGTCGGCGATGCCGCCGAGCAGGCTGGCGACGACGAACACGGCCAGCCAGCCGATCAGCAGCTTCTTGCGGTTGTAGAGGTCGGCCAGCCGGCCGCCCAGGAGCAGGAAGCCGCCAAAGCCCAGCGCGTACGCCGAGACGACCCACTGGAGGGCGGAGGTGGTCATGCCCAGGTCCGCCTGGACCAGGGGGAGGGCGGGTCCCATGCTCGCGATGTCCATCGCGTCGAGGAACTGCACCGCGCACACGACCAGGAGCAGCAGCGGCAGGCTTTTGACCGCGGGGACGGGAGGTACGACCCGTGCGATGGGAGGGGAGGTCGGGGATGCCTCGGTCATGGTCAGACTCCGATCGGAGTGTCGTCGGAAGCGGTGAGCGGGCTGGCCGGCTGTTCTGCGGATGGCCAAAAATTATGGACCAATCAGTCCAGGACTGATCGGTCCATTTCTAGCGCTCACAAACCCCTGTGTCAAACGTATGCTGGGAACCGCGGGGGAGAGGCGAAGGAGTTGAGACATGGCGCGCACACCGGCACCAGGTACGAGGCGGCGGATCCTGGAAGCCTCGGCCAAACTCTTCGGTGAGCAGGGGGTCCGGGCCGTCGGCATGCAGCAGGTGATCGACGCGACCGGAGTCGGCAAGAGCCTCCTCTACCGCGAGTTCGCCAGCAAGGACGAACTCATCGCGGCCTGGCTGCGCGAGAGCGACGCGCAGTGGTGGGAGCGGGCCGAGGAGGTCACCGCCCCCCACAGCGGCGACCCGGCCCGCCAGATCCTCGCGCTGATGGCGTTCTTCCAGGACAGCGTCAGGGACCCCGACTTCCACGGCTGCATCTACTACAACACCTCCAGCGAGTTCCGCGACCCCGCCCACCCGGGCCGCCAGGAGGCGAAGCTGCACCTCAAGGGCCTGCGCAACTGGTGGCGCGACAAGGGGGCCCAGGCCGGCGCCGAGGACCCCGACGCCCTCGCCGACACCCTCATGCTGATCGTCGGCGGCACCCTCGCCAACGGCGAGGTGCTCGGCGAAGCCGGCCCCGCCCGCATGGCCCTGGCCACCACCGAGCTCGTCCTGCGCCAGTACTGCCCGAACGCCCTGACGGCCGCCACGGTCTGACCGGCGGCCCCCCGCACGAACGGCCCCGCGGCGCACTGCCGCGGGGCCGCCGTGCGGAAGCCCCCGTTCAGGACGCGGGGGCACCGGTACGCGTGGGCCGGGCATGGCGCACCGCCACGCCGTGCTCCTCGTAACCGTCGTTGTAGCTGAACGACGAGGGCATCCGGTCGTGGAACTGGTAGTCGGCCTGAATTCGACCGTCCTCGGCGAGCACGAGGATGTCCTGGCCGGACATCTCCATCTCGCCCGTGGCCGCCGAGACCATCACCCAGTTGAACCGGACCACGTCGTGGTGGCCGGTCGCGTTGTGCGAGGACCGGAACTCGTACCCCATCGGGCCGTACACCTCGTGCGTGTAGGCCAGCTGGTCCAGGAGGGCCGCGTGCCCCCGGATCGGGTCCTTGCGGTAGAAGACGTAGACGCAGTCCGGCGCGTACATCTCGTACACCATGGCGCGCCGGCGCTCCGCGTCCTTCTCGTTCCACAACGCGACGTAGCGCGCGAGGAGTTCGTTGGGTCGGGGCAGCATGAAGGGGTACCTCCGGGTTCTCCTGGGACGCCGCCCGCTCAGCCCCCCGCCGCGTACCGCGGCAGCAGCTGGGCCAGGTCGGCCGTGATGGCGCGGGCGTGGGTCCGCAGGTAGAAGTGGTCCCCGGGGAAGGTCCGGCACCCCAGGAACTCCGGCGTCCGCCCGGCCCACGACCGCATGGCCTCGGGCGCGAGGAGCGGATCCCCGCGCCCGGAGTAGGCGACGACGGGACAGCCCACGGCAGCCCCGTCGTCCGAGAAGTCCGCGCACACCGCGCCGTCCGCGCCCATCGCGCGCACCGCCGCCGCCAGCAGCTCCGGATCCTCCTCGACCTCCGGCGGCAGACCGCCCAGCACGCGCAGCGCCCCCAGCGGGCACGCCACCAGGTCCGGCGGCGCCGTGAACCCCAGCGGCGCCCACCCCGACACGGCGAGCAGCGACGGCGCCGGCAGGCCCCGCCGCTCCAGCTCCACCGTCAGCCGGTAGCCGAGCAGCGCCCCCATCGAGTGCCCGAACACCGCGTACGGGCGCTCGTCCAGCTCGTCCGAGACCACCCGCGCGAGCGCCTCCGCCAGCGCGCCCAGCCGGGTGTACGGGGCCTCGCGCCGCCGCTCCTGCCGGCCCGGCAGCTGCACGGCCTGGCAGGCCACCGACCCGGGCAACTGGCCGGGCCAGTCCCGGTACATGGAGGCGCCGCCCCCGCTGTGGTGCAGCAGGAACAGCCGTACCTCCGCCTCCGGATCGGCGTCGGCCGGGTGCAGCCACCGCGCGGCGCCCTGGACCTCGGGCAGCGGGCCCGCGCGCACGGGCCCCCCGTCCCCTCGATGCCGCAGTACGGTGTCCACGGCGGCCCTAGGCGGCCCGGGCCGGGTCCGAGCCCGCCTCGAACCGCTCCCGCAGCACCCGGCGCAGCACCTTCCCGGTGGGATTGCGCGGCAGCTCGGCGACCAGGTCGTACCCGGTGGGGATCTTGAACCCGGCGATCCGGCCGTTCAGGAACCGCAGGAACTCCCGCGGGGCCGTCGCCCCGGCCTCCGGGCGCAGCACCACCGCGGCCCGTACGGCCTCACCCCAATCGGGGTGCGGGACCCCGTACACGGAGACCTCCGCGACCGCCGGATGGGCCCGCAGGGCATGCTCGACCTCCGTGGGATAGATGTTCTGACCCGCGACGATGATCGTGTCGTTGACCCGGTCGGCGAGGAACAGGTAGCCGTCCTCGTCCACATGGCCCATGTCGCCCATCGCCAGCCACTCGCCGGACTCCCCGGACAGCGCCTGCGCGGTCGCCTCCGGCAGCCGCCAGTACCCGAGGAAACGCGCCGGGCTGTGCACCACCACCCGCCCGACCTCGCCCGCCGGCAGCGGCCGCCCCTCCCCGTCCAGGATCCGCAGGGCGACGCCCGGGACGGCCCGGCCCGCCGAGCCGAGCACCCGGCTGTCCGCGGTGTGGTCCTCCGGCGCCAGGACGGTCAGGAAACTGCCCGCCTCCGCCGAGGAGTAGCCCTGCGCCAGCTCGCAGCCCAGGACGTCGATGCAGGTCAGGAGCAGCTCCCGGTCGATGGGGGAGCCGCTGTAGACCACCTTGCGCAGGGAGCGGAAGGTCTCGCGGGTCGTCCCCCGCTCGGCCAGCATCATCCGCAGCATCGCGGGCGCCGCCCACAGGGTGGTGATCCGGTGCCGCTCGATCAGCCGGGTCGCCTCGTCGGCGACGAACTGCCGCATCACCACCGTGGTGGCGCCGGCGTTGAAGGAGTGCATGAACCAGCCGAAGCCGGCCGTGTGCAGGCCCGGGAAGCAGCTCAGCCCCCGGTCCTCGGGCCGCCAGTCGATCCAGTCCACCCCGGCCGCCCGGGTGTCGGCGATGAAGGTGAAGAAGGTCCGCTGCGCCAGCACCACCCCCTTCGGCAGGCCGGTCGTCCCGCTCGTGTACAGCTGCGCGACCGGGTCGTCGAAGCCGGCCGGCCCCGCCGTGGGCGGCTCGGTGTCCGGCAGGCCCGCCTTCCAGTCGAGGAACCCGCCCGCCACATGGCGGTCCGAGTCCATCTCCACGACCTCGCGCAGCCCGGGCAGCACCGGCCGCAGCTTGTCCACCAGCGGCCGGAACTCCCGCTCCACGAAGAGCAGTTCGGCCTGCGAATCGCGCAGCACGTGCTCGACCTCGCCGACCGTGAGCCGGGAGTTCACCGGCACCAGCACCGCGCCGCTCTTCGCGCAGCCCAGCGCCAGGTCGTAGTAGCGCTCCGACTCCCGGCCCAGATAGCCCACCCGCGATCCGGCCGCGAGCCCCGCGGCCAGCAGCGCGTGCGCGGTGCGGTTGCTCTCCCGGTGCAGCTCCCCGTAGGTGAGCGCGCGGTCCTCGCAGACCACCGCGGGCTGGTCGGGCCGGGTCCGGGCGTGCAGCGCCGCGCGGGCGGCGAGGGTGCGGTCCTCCATACGGTTGTCCATGGGGTTCCCTTGTGTCGTTGCTCTGTGTCGTTGCTCGCAGGGTTGAGGGGGCCACGGCGGCCGAGGCGTCCGCCGTGGCCCCGGTCGGGGGGTCAGGCCGCGGCCGCCGCCGGCCCGGCGGCCAGCCGTACGGACAGCAGCTCCGCGAGCTCCTCCACCGACGGGTGGTCGAAGACCGCCGACGACAGCAGCGGGATCCGCAGCCGCGTCTGGAGCTGGTTCTTCAGCACGATCGCCGTCAGCGAGTCCACGCCGAGCTCCAGGAAGCTCGCCCGGGTGTCGATGTACTCCGGGTCGTCGATCGCCAGCAGCGCCGCGACCGTCGCGCGGACCAGCGCGACCAGCGCCGTCTGCCGTTCCTCGGGCGCGGCCGACGCCAGCGCCTCCACGTCCACCGGCGCGGCCGAAGCGGCCGCCCGGGCGGTCCGCTCCGCGGCCGCCGCCTCCACCGGGCGGTCCGGCAGCCGGGTGAAGCCCATCCCGGACAGCTCCATCACCGGCCGGCCGTCGTCCTCCAGCAGCAGCACGTCCAGGGTGAACGCCGGGCCCGGGGCCTCGGGACCCTCGGCGCGCGTCACGCGGGCCGAGGAGCGCAGCACCTCACCGCGCGGCTTCTTGAAGGCGCGCAGCCGGTCCACGCTGGTGGCCACGTACCGGCGGCCGTCGTCGGCGAGCGCCGCCAGGCCGTGCGTGGCCCCGTCCAGCAGCGGCGGCGGCAGCTGCTCGGTCCGGGAGACGTCCCCGCCCGACAGCTCGGTCACCGCGAAGTCCGGGCCGTACGCCGTCACCGAGCGGGCCCGCAGGAACTGCGGCCCGTACTCCAGCCCGGCCTCCGCGTAGGCGGCCTTGACCTCCTCGCCGTCCATCACCCGTGAGGGCCCGTCGCCGTCGAGGGCCCCGGTCAGGGCGAGCAGGGTGCGGCCCGGGCCGGCCAGCCCGCTGCCCGCGTAGTCCGGCTCGGCCGCGACGAAGGCCGTCGCGTGCAGCCGCTCGGCGCCCTCGGGCTCGTCGCCGGCCCGGCTGGATACCTCCACCGCGAGCCGCCCGTCCGGCCCGGGACGGACCCGGGTCAGCAGCAGCGCCGGCCGGTCCGACAGGAACAGCGCCTCGTGGAAGCGCACGTCCTCCACCGCCCGGCCGGTGTCGCCGTGGATCTCGTCCTGCACCGCCAGCAGCAGCTCCAGGTAGGCGGCCGCGGGCAGGAAGACCTGGCCGCCGATGGTGTGGTCGGCCAGGTACGCCGGCTGCCGGGCGCTGATCCGCGCGGTGAACTCCCGCCGCCCGCCGCCCGGTCCGGTCTCCCGGCCGAGCAGCGGATGCCCGTCGCCGCCCGCCCCGCCCCGCCCGGCGGGCCGGGCCGGGAGCCGGTACTCGCGCCGGTCGAAGGCGTAGCCGGGCAGCGGGATCCGCCGGCCCGGCCGGCCCGCGTACACCTCGCCCCAGGCGATGTTCAGCCCGGCCGCGTACGCGCCCGCCAGCGCGGCGTCCAGGGCCGCGCCCGTGGTGTCCTTCGAACGCAGACTGCTCAGCCAGCGGTGCTGCTCCTGCGGGAGGGCCCGCCGGGCCAGCGAGGTCAGCGCCGAGGACGGGCCGACCTCCAGGAACACGTGCCGGCCGCGCTCCGCGATGGTGCGCACCCCGGCCGCGAACTCCACCGTCTCGTTGACGTGCCGCACCCAGTACTCGGGCGTCGCCAGATCCCGGGGGTTCGCGATCCGGCCCGTCAGGTTCGACACGATCGGCAACTGCGGCTCCCGGAAGGAGATCCCGCGCAGCACCTCGGCCAGCGGCTCCGACACCCCGGCCATCAGCGGCGAGTGGAACGCTGCCGTCACGTGCAGCTCGGTCACCGTCCAGCCCGGCTCGCGCAGCGCCTCCACCGCCTCCGCGAGGGCCGCCGCCCCGCCCGAGATCACCACCTGCTCCGGGGCGTTGACGGCGGCGACCGCGAGCTCGGGCCACTCCTTCAGCCGCGCCCGCACCTCGTCGGCCGGCGCCGACACCGCGGCCATCCCGCCCGGCTCCGACACCGACTCGATCAGCCGGGAGCGGGCGGCGAGGAAGGTGACCCCGTCGGCGAGGGTGAACAGCCCGGCCACCGTGGCGGCGACGATCTCGCCGACGCTGTGCCCGATCAGCACGCTCGGCCGCACCCCCCACGACAGCCACAGCCGGGCGAGGGCGTACTCCAGGGTGAACAGCGCCGCGTGCGTGAAGGACGTACGGGCCAGGGTCTCCTCGGCGTCCGGCACCTCGCCGAACATCACCGCGGCCACGGAACGCCCCAGCAGCGGGGCGAAGAGCGCGTCGCATTCGTCGACGCACCGGGTGAAGACGGGGAACCGGCCGTACAGGGCCCGGCCCATCCCGACGTACTGCGAACCGGACCCGGTGAACAGGAAGGCCGTCTTGCGGAACGCGTCCGGCTTCCCGTCCCCCCGCGCCGGCGCGCTCCACCGCTCCAGGTGCCCGGCCAGCTCCGCCGTGCCCGCGACGGCGGCCGCCGCCCGGTACCGGAAGTGCGAGCGGCCGGTGGCGCGGGTGCGGCACAGGTCGGCGAGGGAGGTGTCCGGGTGCTCGGCGAGGAAACGGGCGTACCGCTCGGCCTGGAGCCGCAGCGCCGGGCGCGACTTGGCGGAGAGCGTGAAGACCTGCCCGCCCTCCTCCCGGGCCTCCCCGGACGCGGCAGCCTCCGCACCCCGTGCGGAGGCGGGCGGCTCCTCCAGCACCGCCACCGCGATGGCCCCGGCGACCCCGAAGCCGTTGACCGTGGCCCGGCGCACCGGGGCCTTCCAGGGCCGCTCCTCCGTGGCCACGGTGATCGGGTACGTGTCCCACGGGATCCGCCCGGAGAGGTTGCGCCACACGTGCGGGAAGAAGGCGCCCGCGCGCATCTGCGTGATCACCTTGATCACCGCGCCGAGCCCGGCCGCCGGCTCCATGTGCCCGATGTTGGCCTTCAGCGAGCCGATGACCAGGGGGTCCTCCCGGTCGTGCGAGGCACCGAACACCCCGTTGACCGAGCCCATCTCGATCGGGTCGCCCAGCGGGGTCCCCGTCCCGTGCGCCTCCACGTACTGGATGTCGCCCGGCTCCAGCCGCGCGTTCGCCAGCGCCGCCCGCATCACGGCCTCCTGCGCCGTGCCGTTGGGCGCGCTCAGCCCCGCGCTCTCACCGTCCTGGCCGATGGCCGTCCCGCGGACGAGGGCCAGCACCCGGTCCCCGTCCGCCAGCGCGTCCGACAGCCTCTTGAGGACCAGGGCCCCGCAGCCCTCGGCGCGCGCGTACCCGTCCGCGCTCTCGTCGAAGGTCTTGCAGTGCCCGTCCGGGGCGAGCATCTGGGCGTGCGAGAGGATCACGTACGAACGCGGGTTGTGCAGGGTGTTCACCCCGGCGCACAGCGCGATCCCGCACTCGCGCCGCCGCAGCCCCTCCACCGCCAGGTGCAGGGCGGTCAGCGACGCCGCGCACGCGGTGTCCGTCGTCAGGCTCGGGCCGCGCCAGCCCAGGAAGTACGAGAGCCGCCCCGACAGGGAGTACGCGCCGAGCCCGGTCGTCAGGCTCCCGTCGAGCTGCTCGTCGGAGAGCCCTTCCAGCTCCAGGGCGAAGTCCAGCGGAGAGGCCCCCACGTAGACTCCGCCGTCGCCGTGCCGCAGGCCGGCCGGATCGATGCCGGAGTCCTCCAGGGCCTCCCACACGGTCTCCATGAGCAGCCGCTGCGCGGGGTCGATAAAGGGCGCGTCCTTGGGCGGAATGTTGAAGAACTGCGCGTCGAACTCGTCGATACGGTCGAGGAAACCGCCCGCGACGGCCGTGACGTCGCCGTCGGCCACCTCCGGGACCCAGCGGTCGCGCGGCAGCGGCCCAATTCCGGAACGCCCCTCCCGGAGGAACGCGTCGAGCTCGGGGAGGGAACGATTCCCCCCGGGGAGCCGCATTCCGATCCCGACCACGGCGATCGGCTCGTGCTTTTCCGAAAGGAGCCGCTCGAGTTCCTCCTCCTGCCGGCGGACGGTCTCCTCCGCGGCTTCGAGCCTTTCCTGTAATTCCGGATGTCCCGGCATGGCCGCAGTCCCTCTCTCAGTTCGCGTCGAAGATGTCGGCCAGCACGTCCGAGGCCAGATAGTCGGTCAGCCGCTCGACGGTGGGCTGGTTGAACAGGGCCGTGCTGCTGATGCCCCGGCCCAGCCGCTCCTCCAGACGCTGCTTGACCATGGTGAGCAGCAGGGACGTCATCCCGAGCTCGAAGAAGCTGTCCTCCAGGGGCAGCTCCTCGTCCTCGGGCATGAGCAGTGCCTTCTTGAATTCCGCGACGACGATTTCCTCAAGGACCGTCCGGCGTTCCGTCCGGGGCGAGGCCGTTAATACTTCTGTCATACCGGCCGAGTGAAGCACAGGCCGTGTGACGACCGGCTGACGTCCATCTGACGTGCGAGCCCTGTCAGTTCAGCGTCAGCAACGCTGTGGGAACCTCGGTGGCGCAGTATGAGATCCGGCGTGGAGGAGCCAATCATGCAGACCGAGGCACGGGAAGAACTGCGGACCAACGGATATTCGTTGCTGCCGGCCGACCAGATCGTCATCGATGCCGAATTGCGGCAGCACGTGAAGGAATTGGCCGCCGAATGGGAGAACCTGGAGACGGACCGGTACCTGAAGGGCGGATCCCGTTTCCGCGAGCGCGCCTACGACCGCTTCTTCTTCGTACCGCGCACCGGAGAGGTCCGGCTGCGCCCGCACCGCCCCTACTTCCAGTCGATGAACGCCAACGACTACGCCGGCGGCATCGACCGCGACGTGGCCCCCCTCAGCCGGACCACCCTCGACAACCCGCTCCTGACCCGGCTCCTGCGCGCCAACTTCGAGAACTTCCCGGTGCCCGAGGAGTCCTGGCTGGACGACCCCTGGGACGTCCAGTGCCACCAGTTCCGCATCATCAGCACCCCGGACGAGACGGGCGAGCCCACCCCCGAGGGCCCGCACCGCGACGAGGTCGACTTCGGCGCGATCCACCTGATGGGCCGCTTCAACGCCGATGGCGGGGAGTCCCAGGTCTACAGCCTGGAGCGGGACCTCGTCGCCGAGTTCTGCCTGACCGAGCAGATGGACACGATGTTCTGGTCGGACGGCCGGATCCTGCACGCGGTCCGCCCGATCCACCCGGTGGACCCGTCGAAGGCGGCGGTCCGGGACGTGCTGATCATGGGCTACAAGCACGAGCCGGAGCTGCGGCGCGAAGAGCGCGACGAGAAGACCGCCTGAGATGACGGCCACCGAGATCCGCCGTGTCGACCGGGTGGTCATCCGCTTCGCGGGTGACTCGGGTGACGGTATGCAGCTGACGGGTGACCGTTTCACCTCGGAGACGGCGTCCTTCGGCAACGACCTCTCGACG
>NZ_JBEZWL010000157.1:0-16884 GCF_040648015.1 Streptomyces sp. NPDC029216
GGCATACCAAGGCGCCGGCCGCGGTGTCCGCGTTCCCTTCCGAGGCCGCCGTCCCAAAGGCTGGAAGCGGCGGCACAACACCACCCACGCCAAGATCCGCTGCGTCGGCGAGCAGGCCATGGCCACCCTCAAGGGCTGGCGCCCGCTGCGGAAGCTCCGCTGCAGCACCAACCGCATCACCGACATCGTGAAGGCCCTCCTCGTCCTTCACCACGCCACAACCTGAGGTTGGAAAAGCCTCACTCAACGCAGTCGGAGCACAGCGCTGACGCCGGCGTGGTCGGAGGGCCACAGGCCTGACGGGGTGCGGTCGGTCTGGGCGTCGCCCACCCGGTTGGTCGACACTGTGGTGACCTTGCCGCGGAAGAGTACGTAGTCGATGCGCTGGGTGAGGGTGGAGGCGGGGTTGCGCAGGTCGGGGGCCTGGCAGCAGGTGTAGCCGGGGTTGCGGTGGCGGGTGGAGGTCCAAGCATCAGTGAAGCCGGCGGCCAGGAGGCGGCTGTAGCTTTGGGTGTTCGTTCCCGGTGTCGCACCGACTCCGCCGGCCGCCGAGTTGAGGTCGCCCAGCAGCACGGCGGGGAGCGTGGTGTTCAGCGGGCCCGCGAGCAGTTCATCGGTCTGTGCTTCCTGGACGGCGGGGGCGGCGGGCTCGAGATGAGTGGTCACCACCCGGGTGGTGCGGCCTCGTAGCGTGGCGTCGGCCCCGACCCAGCCGCGCTCGATCCGTAGCGGCGGGTTGGGCGGGCAGCCCAGCACGGGGCGGCAGATGGGCACGTGGTTCTGGAACCGGGCGGCCTGCGCGTTCGCCACGGAGAACTTGTGTGCGGGCAGGTCGGTGCGGGCCAGGAGTACGTCGCGGTCGGTGAGGCGGATGTCCTGCAGGCCGCTGGGCGTGGAGCGCGGGGCCTCGAAGTCGCTGCCGACGGTGACGCTGGCCACGGCCTTGTAGTGCTTGCCCCGGGCGGAGAGCTCGTCGAGAAGGATCTGCAGGAAGTCGTACTCGACGTGGGTGGCGCTGCCCGGCCCGGCGGGCGTCTGGCTGCGCCACAGCACGGCTTCCTGGAGGCCCACGAGGTGGGGATCGCTTTCGGCGATCTCGTCGGCCAGCGCCTCGGCACGCTCGGGAAAGTTCGTCGCCTGGACGTTCGCCCACACCGCGGTCACCGCGGCGACGAGCCCCTGCGGGGTGGTCGCGGCGAGGACGGGCGCGAGGTCTGCGCCCAGGTAGAGGTTGCGGGTCATGACCCGCAAAGGGGTCCCCCCGCCCTCGGAGGCCGAAGCCGCGCCGAGCGACCCTGGCGCCAGGAGTGCGAGCGCGCACAGGGCGGATGTGAACCAGCGACGAGTCATGCGGGCAGTCCTTTCGGTTAAAAACCGGACAACTGCCTGCATTCTCGCCGGAACCTATGGCGTTCTCGGGGAGGCGGCGATCCAGGTGTAGGCCGGGCAGCCGAAGCGCGTCACAAGGAAGGGCGGCTCCGACGGGCGGCTGGTGCCGACGGAGCCGACTCCGGGATCCCCCTGGGGAAACGCGAGAACTTCTGACTGGGGAAATACGTGACCGTCCACACATCCGGGCGTGTCGCGTCGGTGGGTCCTGGTGCTCGGCTGTGGCAAGGTGCCCAAAGCCGGGGAGAATCCGGCTCATGGATGACGCGTTCACACTCCTTCGGCAAGCCGTTGACCTGTTGCCCGAGGACGCCACGACAGAGAACGGCGTGACAGTCGGGGATGTTCGCGAGGACATCAGGCGCCAGGAGTGGGAGATGGTGCTCGGCCTTCTCACCGAGTTCGGAGATGTCCATCCGATCTCCCTGGATTTCTGGGAGCTTCTCGCCGAGGCCGCCCGGCAGATGATGCTCGACCGCAGCCGGCGCTGGTGTGAGTGGCGGGGCTGGGAAGTCCGGCACGGCACGGTCAGGGCGACACTGAGTCTCCCAGAGGCAAAGAATGGCGGACGCCGGAGTGCCTTTGCCGGGGACGGCAGACTCAGACCGATGTGGGACATCGGCAACCGCACCACCGGTGGGGAACGAGAGCTGAACGTCGCACGGGTGTGGGTGGAGTTCGCGGAGGAGCTCGGCCCGGGAGAGACCGCCGACGTTCGGTTGGCCCCTCTGAGCCCCGAGCAGTGGAGGCATCTGAAGTGCGGTGACGTGATCACGATGCACGAGACCCGGCCTGTTGCCGGCACGGCCACGGTCATCGAGGTTTTGCCGCCCCACAGCTGAATCCCTGCGTGATCCTGTGCAAGGCGGCCGGTCGTGCGATGGTCGTCAGTCACCGCCGGAGTTCGAGGGGAGTCGGCCGGCACTGGTGCGGAAGTCGGGCATCCCAAGGTGCACGGTCGCGTGGCGGGCGGACATGTCGCGCATTGCGGTGAGCTGCACACGCCGTGCACTGATCCGGTCGTCAGGGAAGCCCGCCGGGCGGTGCCAGCTTTGCTCCCCCCGTCGGACCGATCCGGCAGATCTACACTGAGCTGCGAGAGCGCTACGGGGGAGCAGGGTCATGGGAGTGGGTACGGGTACGAGCAATCCGGTGGACGGCGAGTGCGCCGTGATCTCGGCGGTCCGGGCTGGAGACACCGACTTGGTGAGGACCCTTCTCCGGGAGAACAGCGACCCCGATTACCTGGACGCCGCGTTCTGCCTGGCCGTCCGGATGCACGCCGGGCACATCGCCCAACTGCTGCTCCAGTACGGTGCGGACTCCGGCCAGAGCAGGCCCGAGGACCTCATCCCCTTGAGTGAGGGGGTCGACTCGGGTTCGCCCGCTCTCTTTGAGGCGCTCCTGGGCCACGAGATCCGGAGCAGATATCCCGAGACCGAGCTCCTGGAGGCGCGGGACCTCGCACGCCGCTGGCACGAGACGGGGGCCGAGGCCGAACTGCGACGCCGTACAGGATCCCGGGATGCCATCGTCCGTACGCAGGTTCAAGACAGCGAGTACGACAGCGTCGACGAGTTCACCCTTGGTGGCATGACCGTGCGAGACGGCCATGGGGCGATCCTCACGTTTGCCGAGGAACTGCTCGGGGTCCGGACCTCGTTCGAGGAGCTGATGGACCGCGCGTTGGCCCACGCCGACCAGGAGAACCACTCGACATGGAACAGTGTCACCATCCTGTTGGGCGGCCGACGCGATGAGGCGACCTGGACAGCTGCCGCAGCGCTGCGGACGGACCCGGACGCGTCCCGCCGATTGTTCGGTGCTGAGGTGCTCCGGCTGACCCATCTGTTCGACGACAGCGACGAGGACGCGTTTGCTGGTCCCGCTCTGGACATGTTCACGGACTGGTCGGCCGAGGAGACGGACATCGCCGTGCTCACCGAGGTGCTGGTCGCTCTTGGTGAACACATCGATCCCCGCGCGGAGGCGGCTCTTCTGCCCCATGCCGGCCATCCCCATGCCCGAGTACGGCGTGCGGTGGCGCAGGGATTCGGCGAGTGGTCGTCGCCGCCGGCCTTGTCTGGCGACGCTCGCAAGGCACTGCTGCGGCTGATAGCCGATCCGGACGCCGTGGTGCGCAAGACTGCCTGCTGCACGGTTGCCGAGGCCAGGGACAACGATCCCGTCCTCCCCGATGCCATGGCCGCTGTGCTGGGCGACGCGGACCGCTTGGTCCAGCTAGCCGCCGTCTACGGACTCGCCCTCCACAACGACGAACGCTGCGTGGAAGCAGCACGCCTTCTCGGCCCGCCGCAGCGCGGTTCCCTGGAAGAGGAGGGCTACCTCGACGCGGCATGGCGCTACGAGTGGCGGCGCGACCGCCCCTGACGCCCCCGCCTTGGCCTAGCAGGTGCTACGGGCTCTACGGCCTGACCGAACCGCCGGCGGCGCGCCCCCCACAGCCTGTTCCCAGTCGGCTGGTCTCAGCCGGTGCGTTCGCCGCCTTTCCAGAGCGTGCAGGCCGGGACCTTCTCCCCCCAGGGGAAGCCGTCGTGCTGTGTGCGGCCACAGCGGCCGGCCACCGAGCCTCCAGCATCCCCATTCTCTGCACCACCGAACCCGGCGCGGGCTTCTACTGCGATCTCAACGACATCGCAGGGCTCCTCTCGGGAGTCCTGGACGATATCCCCATCCTCAGGTGACGCAACTACGATCCCAAGACCCTCATCTGCCGCGTGACGTCTGACAAACCCCCCTTCAGTGGCTTTGCAGGGGTGGCACACCCCGGTCAACCAAACCGCCCAAACGGTTAGTGGGCGCAGCCGAGTCAGATGTACGTCGGGAGCTCCGGCGGGGCCGCAGCTTCGATCACCTCCGGCCAGACAGCGCTGTAGTGAGCAGGGCTGCGCTTTCGGGGCGGTGCCCGGGTCGGCTGCCGACCCGGGCACCCGGTTCACGCCTCTACTCCATGAACTGGAAGGTCCACGCCTGGCTTCGGTCGCTGACGTCGAGCGGCCTCAGGGCGATACGGGGCGGGAAGATCCGCAGCAGGCTGAGGTCCAGGGCCAGCTCCTCGCCGTCGACGGGGCCTCCGGGGACGACGACGTGGAAGGTGTGCGGCTGGTCGCTCTGGTAGAGCGCCCACTCGCGGGGCTCGGGGTATCCGACGACCGGCTTGTTCGTCTCCGGGTCGCCGTCGTAGGAGACATAGGTTTCGCTGCGGAGATTGCGGATCGTGCAGTTGCCGTTGCCGAGTTTCTCCAGCTGCCATTCCTGCTCGCCGGGGTTGCCGGTGGGCGGCAGCAGGACAACGGGTGTCTTGGGTTCCGATGCCCCGTCCAGCAGCGTGAGCAGTTGCTCGCGAGGGCGGGTGATCGTGTAGGTGCCGTTCGGTACGGGTGCCATGGACGACTCCACTTCTGACACGCGGCGCCCGGGCGGGTCGCCGCTGATCTCTTGGGCCAGACGAATCCCTTCCCTGCCAACGCGCGACAGAGGGTCGGAAAGGCTTGCACCACCCTTCAGGAGTACAGCAAATGCCTCCCGGTGTCCGACCGTCTCGGTGGAAGCGTCCTCCGGTGCCTTCCGTGGTGTGTCCGGTGGCAGTTGCTCCGTGGGACCCCATTGCCGGTGATAACTACGACGCCTCACTGACGCGAAAACGCAGGTCGACAGCTGCCGCAGGTGACACCTACCGTGCGTCTCGCACCTCCAGGGAACACGCGGCGGAGGTCACCGCGCTGGTGACCTCCGCCGTTTCCCTGCCCGGGGCGGATGTCAGGGCAGGTTGGGGGCGTGCTGCACAAGCCGCGTACGCGTACGCGAGGACGATGTTCACTCGTTCGGCTGATTCGATCCGGCGGGCCCGGGCATGCGGCGGCGCGGACCGCCGGTGGTGGCGGTCCGCGCTGTTTCTGCTGGTGAGCTGCGGACTTCGTGTCCGCGCTCCAGGGGTGGGGGCGCCGCGTGCAGCGCCCCCTCGGCTTCGTGCCGGGTGTCGTCAACGGCGCCGCAGGAGTACGGCGATCAGGACGGCCGTCAGCGGGGCGGCGACGGCCGCGACGGCCATGACCGGCTCGGTCAGATTCGGGTGCGCGGCGACCACGTACCCGACACCGCCCAGGAACAGGAGGACGACAAAGGCCAGGAGCAGCAGGACAAGCGGGTCTGGACCCGGGCCTCCCGCGGGCGGCCGCTGAGCCGGGGCCACGGGCTCGGGCTGGGGTTGCGGGGTGTTGGCGGGCATAGGGGTTCCCTCCCGTGAGGTCCCGCGGGCGGTCCGCGGACGGCGGCTCGCAGTCGGATCCGCGGGCCAGCTTCAGCCTCGGGGAGGCGATGATCTTGCGGGAGAGGGAACGGATGTTACATCGCGATCGGCAAGAATCCGGCCGCCTCCACGAGGCGTTCCAGGGGTGTCACGGCCTGCGTGACAATCGGGCAATCGCGCTGGTGGACAGCGCATTTCCCGAGGAAGGGCAGGCGATGGGCGCACCCGAGGGGACGGTCGCGTACGCGTACGCGACCGCGCTGCGAAAGGCCTTGGACGGCTACCTCGCCGGCGGCGGCACCCAGACGGCGATCGCCACAGCCCTGGGCACATCCACGGCCAGCGTCTCGCGGTACCTGAGCGGGGAACGGATCGCCCCCCGGGAGAAGCTGCATGCCATCAAAACCTTCCTCGAAGCACGGTCCCTTTCCAGTCCCGACGGGGTCTGGGCCGAGCTGGAGGAGCTGTGCGGCAAGGCACACCTCGCCAGCGGGGCCGCCGCCGTCCAGCGCGACCATCTAAAGGAAGAGCTGGCCCGCGCGTGCGCCGAGCACCAGCGAGCCCAGTGGATCGCCAAGCAGCAGCTGCACGGTCTGGAACAGCGGGCGGAGCGCCTCACCGAAGACCTCAGGCAGGCTCTGGCCCGCGCGCAGCGCGCGGAGCGCACCTGCCAGTTCCTCCAGGAGCGTGTCACGGTGCAGGACCGGAGCATGCGCAAGGCCGGGGACTACATCCGCACCATCGAAGGCGAACTCACAGAGCAGAAGGAGCAGGCCGGCCTGCTCCGGACGGAGGTCGGCGTCGTGCGCGAGCAGAACCTCCGGCTCCTCCAGGAGAAGCCCGCCGTTGCCACCCCGGCAACGCAGCTCAGCCACGCGCACACGCCGCAATACGTCTACATCCCCACCGCCGAAACGGCGGCAGCGGCCACGGAACCCGTCGAAGCGGCGAGCCCTCCCCAGTGGGTCCCCCCGCAGGAACCGCCGAACGCCGAGCCGTACGGATACGGCTACTGGACCCCCGACCAGCTCACCTACGACGCACTGTTCGGGTACGACTTCGCGGGCACCCAGCCCGCCCCGCACGGTTACCAGGAAGACGCGACCGCGCGCCCCGAGCGCCAACACGACGCATACGGCTACGAAGCCTGGGCGGCTGACCCCTACGACACAAGCACCTATGGCGCATGGGGCCCTGAGCAGTGGACTGCCGGCCCTGTCCTCACCCCGGTGGACGGCGAACCGTCCCTGCACACACCGGCGGCCCCGCCCGCGCCTCTTCCTCACCGGGAAGACAAGAACGCGCGGCAGCCGGCCCGGGCCGCCCAGCCGAACTACACGGCTCCCCCACGCGCCCGGGCGGGAGCGCTGCCGACTCTCGCGCTTCTCGCCGTTCTCCTCGGCGCCCGCCTCGTGTGAGCTGCGGCGGCCGGCCGTGTAGCAAGCTCGCCGACACGGCACTGCCGGGAGGACGGCACGCCATCGGACAGCGGGGCACGACGGCCCGTTCGGCACCGCGGTGCCGCAGGGGTCCGCTGCCCGCGTGAGGCGGTGCGGTCAAGATGAGGGGCGGGAAGGGTGGTCGCCTCGCGGCGGAGGGCTCTGCAGGGCTTCAGCCGAACGATCTTCCCCACAGGCATAGGTCAGGCCCGGGGACACAGTCCCTCCCCGCACCCCACACGTGGATGAACGGTCAACCAAACCGGAATGTTCCCACCCTCCGGACAGCCGACCCTCCGGCCCAGGTCAGAAGGCGCCGGGAACGCGCAGTCCGACGGCGACAGCCGCGCGCGGCACCCCGCACGGACGGCGGCCAGCTCGGCCCGCACATCGGTCCCCGGCCTTTCACCGGCGGCCTCAAGGGCCCTGGCGGCTGCCGTGTGCAGCTCGGCCCGCGCAGTCGCGTCGTCCCCAGGGCGCACCGTGGGCTCGGCGGCCTCCGCAACCGCGCTGCGAAGCGAGGGCCGCACCTGGACCGGACTAGGTTCCCATGACGTATGTGAGGGTCCACTTCTGGTTCGGCAGTCCCTGGTTGTCGTTGGTTACGACCGGAGACTCATTCGCGCCGTTCCAGCCGCGGTCGGGCTCCAGGACACGGCCGAAGAGGTTCGCGATGCGGCCCGGGTCGGACTGGGTCGCCGGGTCGACGTACCAGAGCTGGTCGACGTTGGTGAAGCTGCTGTCACACCGCGACAGCCAGGTCGCCCAGCCGCTCGGGCCCTGCGCATAGCCCGCCAGGCACTCGCCATTCCGGCGGTTCACCATGTGGTGGCGGCCCCGGCCGTCGGCCACGAGGTCCCAGAGCTGGTACGCCTCCCTGGTGCAGTCCCACACCCGTACACGGTCGTCACCGGACGGGAAGCCCAGACAGCGGCCCGTGCCCTGGTTCCTGACCTGGAACGGGCCGACCCCAGCAGCGGCCGCCGGGGCCACCGCCGCGCCGGCCTGCGGCGCGGCTGCACGTCCGCGGCCGACGGAAGGCGGCACGGACCAGCACCGCGAACCGCACCAGGTCACATACGGCAGCTTCAAGATGGTCCCGGTCCAGCAGGACGCCTCTCGATCCCAGGACCGAGCGCAGCGCGTCGTCCATCGCGCTGCCGGGTGTCGCCGCGCACACCAGCACCCACCGTTCACCGGGCCGGATCTCGGCGCATTCCCGGGCACGCACAGCGGCCCTCGCCGCATCGACCGCGTCGGTGCCTGAGGCGGACGTCACCGTGACTGCGTAGTCACGCCCGGCCAGTTCGAAGTAGACCGCCGGTTCCTCAGGCGATCCGTGGTCGACGACCGCCTCGGCATCGGTGCGCCGCACGAGGGCCGCCACGACGTCGACAAGGAGCCGGTGCCGGTCCGCAGCTGAGAGTCCGTCGCCGCGGAGTTGCCCGTACTCAGCCAGCAACGCCCGTACGTCCTCCATCGCCCCCGCCTTGCATAAGCCGGGTATCGACACCCGGAAGGCGATTGTCGCGCATCGCCGGACATGACGCTCGGTGATCCCCTGGATGCCGAGCTGCCTCCCCAGCCCCTCAAAGGGGCGCTGGTGGCGCAGTGGTGCATTCCTGCTCCAGCCGCGGGCGTTTCCGCGATGCTTTCGGTGTCCGCACTCGTTGTACCGACCGGGGACTCAGTCCGCGGTCCCATTCCACGTGAGGATCGAACACGTGAAGGACACGGACCGCGATACACCAGCGGACCGTCTGCGTGTGGCGCCGCTGGGCTCTCTCCCCGAGCAGGGCCTGGTGCTTGACCTCGGACGCGGCGCTGCTGTCACCATCACTCGCGAAGGCTGGAGGGTCACCACGTCGGGCGTGACCCTGCCCCACTTCGAGGCTGCCGCCGCAGCCTTCCTCCCCATTCCGGTCTCCGGTGGGTCGCTCACCGGGGTGCCCAGCAGCGGCAAGTCGATGGCGCTGGGCAGTGTCTGACAAAGGATCACGGACTGGTTCGCGGAGCCAGAGGATCAGTGAGGCCAGGACGACTCCGGCGCGGTAGCGGTCGGCGAGCTGGTCGAACCTGGTCGCGATCGCGCGGAACTGCTTGAGGCGCGCGAAGCATCGTTGCCCCGACTCCGCAGCAGGTGCCGGATCGCCCGGCTGGAGCAGGCCTTGTCGCCCAGGACCCGGGCCGGTGTCGTGCGCGGGCGGCCGGCGCCGGCTCGCGGGACGCGGATCCCGTCGAGGACCTGGCCGAACGCGGTGGCGTCGTTGACGTTGCCGGGCGTGAGCACGATGGACAGGGGCAGGCCCCGGCCGTCGACGGCGAGGTGGACCTTGGTGGTCAGCCCGCCTCGGGACCCGCCGAGGGCCTGGCGCGTCTGCGAGCGGCCCGGATCTTCCAGTTCGTCCCCGTCTGCGGCCCCTTTTTGCGTGCGCCGTGCTGGTGGGCCCGGTTGACCGTGGAGTCGACGGCGACGGTCCACTCGACCCGGCCCACCGCGTCGTCACGGACCTGCACATGCTCCAGCAGCCTTGCCCACGTGCCGTCCGCCTCCCAGCGGGCGAACCGCTCGTAGACGGTCTGCCACGGCCCATACCGCTCCGGCAGGTCCCGCCACGGAGCCCCGGTCCGCAACCGCCACAGCACACCATTGACCACCTGCCGGTGATCACGCCACGGCCGACCACGCCCGTCCACCTGCGGCAACAAGGGCCCTATCCGCTCCCACGCCGCGTCCGTCAACTCACCTCTACCTGCCACAAGATCAATCATCAGACACGCCTTAGGCCGGTTCTGGCTCACGCGCGACTACCTGCCCGAGTTCGCCGGCGTCCTCGCCGGCTTCCCCTCGCTCGCGGGGATGGCCGGCGCGACCGGCGCCCGCGCCGAGCCGGTGCCCATCCCGCGGGACTGCGCCGACGGCCGGTTCGACGCGTACCGGCGCCGCCCGGGAGCGTATCTGGAGGATCACGTGCGCCGTGCGGTGTCGGTGTGGACGAAGGACGGGCCGGAGGCCGAGCAGCGGGCGGTGCGCAGCCTCGGTGACGACCTCCGTTCCGGCCGGTGGGCCGAGCGCAACAGCGACCTCGCCGACCTCGACGCGGCAGATCTCGGCCTCCGCTTGCTCATCGCTTGAAGGGACACGGGTCCGGCCTGACCCGGGTTGCTCTTCCTCGTCACCGCCCTCGGGCGCGTCGACCGCGACCCGCGCCGCAACGGCCGGCGCGTCCTCCCCGGGGGCGGCGGCCGGCGGGGCGCCGAGCGATTCGCAGGCGAGGGTGCGGGCGATCCACGGGGACCCCGACGCGGCGCCCGCCAGGCGCAGACACCAACGGCTTCGCCGCGGGCCTGGCGGTCGTGGTCGACCACCGCCTGACCGACCGCGAACCGGTAGCGGCTCACCGGTGACCGCCCCGCCCGCCCGGGTGTTGAGCCTCCCCCCAGGGGAGACATCAAGCTAAGGGCATGCACAGCGACAGCGAAACGCTCTACGGCATCGGAGAGCTTTCCCGAATGACCGGCCTGACGGTGAAGGCCATCCGGTTCTACTCCGATCGCGGCATCGTCCCGCCGACCCGCCGGAGTCCCGCCGGCTACAGGCTCTACGGCCCCGACGCGCTTGCACGCCTGCACCTGGTCCGCACGCTGCGCGATCTCGGGGTCGATCTGAGCAGTGTGCGCAGCGTGCTGGACAGGGAGACATCCCTGCCTGACGTCGCGCAAGCACACGTGGACGCGCTGGACGTGCAGATCCGCACCCTGCGACTGCGCCGCGCGGTCCTCCACGCAGTCGCCCGCCGTGACCCCACCCACCTGGAGATCGACTTCATGCACCGACTCGCGGCACTCTCCCAGGCACGACACCGTCGCCTGTTGGCCGACTTCGTTGACGACACCTTTCAAGGTGTCCGCTCCAACCCGGAGTTCGCGGGCCTGATGCGCTCCGCCCTCCCCCAGCTCCCTGACGATCCGACGTCCGAACAGGTCGAGGCCTGGTTGGAGCTCGCCGAGCTCTGCGGCGACCCCGACTTCCGTGCGGCGCTCCGGCAGACGGCCCAGGAGCAAGCACAGACGCCGACGGTGCATGACACCATGGATGCGAACAACGCTCTCAACGAGGCGATGCGCGCGCGCATCGACGAAGCCGGATCCGCGGGGATTCTCCCCACGGCGACGCGGACGGCCTCGGTCGCGGACACACTCGCAGGCCTCTACTGCCATGCCTTCCACGACGCGGGCGACGATGATCTACGCCGCTGGCTCCTCGCTCGGCTGCAGCCTGCCACTGATCCGTACTGCGAGCGCTACTGGCAGCTCGTGGCAACGGTCAACGGCTGGCCACCGTCACCCACGCTGGCCCCCGTATACACCTGGTTCACCACCTACGGGCGCCGCCGTGCTACCGCCACGGCAAGCACGTCCTGACGCACGGAGGGTGACGTGAAGTACCAGCTCGTACAGATCCTTGGGTTGGCCCTCCTCGTCGTGGGCGGGCAGGGGGCGATACGCCAACTGATCGACCCCGGCAACGCCGGCTTCCTCAGCTGGCTGCCGGGCGGATTCCCCGCCACGATGACCGTCTACATCGGCATCACCGTCGTCGGCGCCACGCTGGCCGCCTGGGCCCAGGGCCGCACGAGGGCAGCCAAGGCCGAAAGCTAGGCCGGTACGCCTCTCGCGGGCCATCGCCGAACGCTGGGTACCGGGCCTGGCCCGCGCACGCCCTGCCGGCACGGTCCGCCGGCTCGTTCAGTCGGCGGTCAGCGCGCTCGCCAGCCGCCCCAGCGCCGCCTTGATCCGGTCCGGCGTCACCCCCTGTGCGCGCTGCTGGAGGAAGACCTCCGGTGCCAGCGGCGCGAGCAGGGTGTCCACCAGGGCCTCCGGGTCGGGGACGCCGGACTCGCGCAGCAGGGCGAGGACGTGGGCGCGCCAGAAGCCGTACGCCCCGACGGTGAAGCGCTTCTCGCCGGTCTCGGCGCCCAGCACGAGGTGGCCGTGGCTCTCCAGCAGGCCGACCATGGCGGCGTAGAACGCGGTGAGCCGCTCGGCCGGCGGCGCTCCGGGGCCCAGTGGGGGAGCGCCGCGCAGCAGCTCTTCCTGCAGGCGGCGCTCGTGTTCGTCGAGGAGGGCCGCGGCGATGGACGTGACGTCCGGGTAGCGGCGGTAGAGCGTGCCGCGGCCGATGTCGGCCGCCCGGGCGATGTCCTCCATCGTGACCGTCCGCGGATCGCCGGCGGCGAACAGCTCGGCGGCGGCGGAGAGCACCTTGGCCCGGTTGCGGGCGGCGTCCGCGCGTTCCCTCGTCCCCATGGGACCTCAGCCTACCGGAATAAGTGGACGCTCTGTCCGGTTGAGGCTCTCATCCGGTATAACCGGACGCCGTGTCCGGTTAATGTTCCGGCCGATAGCGAGGGGACCCCCGCCATGACCACGCTGCTGCACCTCGATGCCAGCGCCCGCCGCCATTCCTCCAGGCGGGAGGCGGGGGACGCGGTCGCCGCCGCCTGGCGCGCCTCCCATCCGGGTGGCGTCGCTGCCCGCAAGACGGGAGCCTCCTTGTGAACTGGCTCCTCCTCGTCGCCGCCGGGCTGGTGGAGGTCGCCTGGTCGCAGAGCATCAAACCGACGGCCGGGTTCACCCGCCCGCTGCCCACGCTGCTCTGCTTCGCGCTCGCCGCCGTCGCCGTCTACCTGCTGTCCCTGGCGATGAAGGGCCTGCCGGTCGGCACGGCCTACGCCGTCTTCACCGGGATCGGCGCGGCCGGCGCCATCACCCTGGGCATCGTGGTCCACAAGGACCCGGTGTCCCTCGGCCGCCTCCTCGCCCTGGCCCTGATCATCGGCGGCGTGGCACTGTCCCACGCCACCGCCCCGGCCGAGTGAGGAGACCGGTACCGGCGCTCAGGCGGCGGGCTGGGGCGCGGGAGCTGGGCCTGGCCGAAGAGGAGTGCCCAGCCGTCGGGGAGCTGGTGGAGGATCCGGGCGAGGAGGTCCAGGCCGGCGAGGCGGGCCAGGACGGTCAGGACCGTTCCGGCTTCCCAGCGGGCGGTGGCCGGGGTCGCGTCCGTGCGGGGGGCCTGTCCAGTAGACGGTGTCACCGTGGTCGGTTTGCAGGTCAGAGCCGGTTGTTGGTGAGGCGTCCGTCGAAGGCGATGTCGAAGGCCTGGAGGGCTCGCTTCCAGCGGGTGGTCCAGCGTTTGCGGCCGGCGCCGGCCGGGTCCAGGGACATCACCGCGAGGTAGACGCACTTCATGGCCGCATTCTCCGAGGGGAAGTGGCCACGGGCCCTGACCGCCCGGCGGATGCGGGCGTTCACGGACTCGATCGCGTTCGTGGTGCAGACGATCCGCCGGATCTCGGCGTCGAACTGCAGGAACGGGACGAACTCCGCCCAGGCGTTCTCCCACAACCGCACGCTCGCCGGATACTTCTGCCCCCAATTCCTCACAGAACTCGAGGAACCGGCTGGTGGCCGCGTCCTCGGTCGGAGCGGTATAGACGGGCTTCAGTGCTTTCGCGATCTTGTCCCAGTCCTGGCGGCCGGCATAGCGGAACGACGCCCGCAGCAGGTGAACGACGCAGGTCTGGACGACGGTCTGGGGCCAGACCTCGCCGACCGCGTCGGGCAGGCCCTTCAAGCCGTCGCAGACCAGCATCAGGACGTCCTCGACACCGCGGTCTTTCAGTTCGGTCAAGACCCGCAGCCAGTGCTTGGCGCCTTCCCCGCCTTCGCCGCCGGCCCATAGTCCGAGGATGTCGCGGTGGCCTTCGGCCGTGACCGCGAGGGCCACGTAGATGGGGCGGTTGGCGACCTGGCCATCGCGGATCTTCACGTTGATGCAGTCGATGAACACGACCGGATAGACGCGGTCGAGCGGGCGGGCCTGCCACTCGGCCATGCCCTCCATCACCGAATCGGTGATCGTCGAGATGGTCTGCTTGGAGACCT
The DNA here is from genome assembly GCF_040648015.1 of Streptomyces sp. NPDC029216. Lineage (NCBI taxonomy): Bacteria > Bacillati > Actinomycetota > Actinomycetes > Kitasatosporales > Streptomycetaceae > Streptomyces > Streptomyces sp. NPDC029216. The sequence continues at coordinate 14,047 of NZ_JBEZWL010000157.1, forward strand.
CAGCTCCGTAGACCTCGGCCAGATAGGCGGAGATCTCACCGTGGGTCAGGCCCTTCGCCGACAGCGACAGGACCATCTCGTCCGACGCCGGTCAGTCGGCGCTGACGCTTCTTCACGATCTGCGGCTCGAACGCACCCTCGCGGTCCCGCGGCACGTCGATCTCGACCGGGCCGACGTCGCTCACCACGGTCTTGGAGCGTTTGCCGTTCCTCGAGTTGCCGCCGTTCTTGCCCGCGGGATCGTGCCGGTCGTAGCCGAGATGGTCCGTCATCTCGCCCTGGAGAGCGGACTCCAGCAGCCGCTTGGTCAGCTGCTGGAGCAGACCGCCCTCGCCCGTCAGCTCCAGGCCCTCGGCCTGAGCCCGAGCCACGAGCTCGTCCAGGAACCGATCACCGACAGCCGCCGAGGAGGCCCCAGCCTCAGGCGCCATGGCTATGTTCTCGCTGGTCACAGGTGCAATCCTCCATGATCGGAGTTACACCGTTCCTTTTACAGGCCCTGTCGACGGATTCGGTGGCTGGTCGAACACGATGCGGTAGTCGCTGCCGGAGGTACGGCTGATGGGTGGCCGGCCTCCGAGCACGGAGTGCGGGCGCTCGTGGTTGTAGTAGTTGAGGAAGTCCGCGAGCGCGGCCCTGCGTTCCTGAGCGGCTGTGCGTGGCGTCAGCGTGCGAACCTTTCGATGGCCTCCGGGGTGACGGGGGTGAAGAAGTTGACGAGGTTGCCGTCGGGGTCGCGGAACAACAGCGACCGGTTGCCCCAGGGCATCGTGGTGGGCTCGTTGACGAAGTCGGTGACGAAGCCGGTCAGGTTCTGGTGAACGCGGTCCACGTCGTCGACGAGGAACTCGGTGATCACGCTGTGGTTGTCCGCCGGGCGGGCAGAGCCCGGGGCGAACAGCGGGACGGTGCGGGTGCCGGCGATTGCGAGGGTGGCGCCCGCGGTCTTGAGTTCGGCGAAGTCCTCGGTGGCCCGTATCGCCTGCATCCCTGTAGCTCGCTCGTAGAACTCGACGAGGCGTGCGACGTCGCTGGTGATGATGCGGATCGAGACGAAGTCCATGGGAATCTCCTTGGCTGTGCTGGAGGCGTGCACGTCGCAGGCTAGGAGAAATAGTGGACAGAATCGGTCCTGTATTCGCGTTAGGCTGCGAACATGCCACGACCCACCGGCCGCGTGCTGACACTCCTGGAGCTGCTGCAGTCGGGCGGCACCCGGACTGTGGCCGAGCTCGCCGACCGCCTCGGCGTCGAAGGGCGCACCGTGCGGCGGTATGTGGACCAGCTGATCGACCTGGACGTGCCCGTGGAGTCGGTGCGCGGCCGCTACGGCGGGTACCGGCTCGCCCCCGGGTACCGCTTGCCTCCGCTCATGCTCAGCGACGACGAGGCGCTGGCCGTGCTGCTCGGCCTGGTCGCCGGCCGCCGGGCAGGGCTGACGATGACGCAGCGCACGGCAAACGAGACGGCGTCAGCGAAGATCCGGCGGGTGCTGCCCAAGCACATCGCCCGCCGGCTCGACACACTCCTGGAAGCTCTCGCCTTCACGGATCAGCCCGGCGAGTTGGACCACCCGGACGCCGGGCTCCTGCTCACCATCGCCGATGCGGTGCGCCACCGCCGACCGGTCTCGATCCGCTACACCGACCGCGACGGACGGCGCAGCGAACGCACACTGCACGCGTACGGGATCGTCGCCCATGCGGGCCGGTGGTACGTGACGGGCAAGGACGCCCAGGTCGGCGAGGACCGAACCTTCCGGCTCGATCGCATCGCAGACGCGCGGACCCTGCCCGGCTCATTCGAAGCGCCCGTGGGTCCCGGTCCGGCACAGCGCGTGTTGTCAGGATTCGCCACGGCCGAGTACCGGCACGAGGTGACCTTGCGGATCCACGGGACAGTTGAGAAGATCCGCGCGCACCTCCCCGCCAGCGTCGCGAGCCTGAAGGAGCACGAGCCCGCGGCCGGCCAGGACCCGGCGGCCGAGCACTGGCTGCGCGTCGAGCTACGGGCGCAGCAGCTCGACTGGTTGCCTCGGATACTCGCCTCACTCGACCGTCCGTTCGTCATCGAGCGCCCCGATGAACTACGCGACCTCGTCATCGCGCTCGCCGATCGCCTCACGTCTTACGCCCGCCAAGCTGACAGCGAGGAACCAATGTCATGAGACGGCACAGCTAGACCACGCTGGCCAGCCAGCACCGCGGCAGCACCAGCACTACGGCTGCTCTGTTGATCCCCGAGGCCGGAGTTAGGCGAGGTGGGGGGCGAGTTTGAGTCATTGGGTGCGGTACGCGGGGGTCCGCCCCGCTTCTCTCTACGCTCGGCCCCTGGCTCCTCGCGGGACGCGAGGCACGGATTTAGGGGTAGGTATGGCTGACATCAACTTCGGCATCGCGGCGGACATGCTTCCGATGGCCTACATGCAGCCCGGCGGCATTGCGGGTTTCGACTACGACGTGGCGCAGGCGCTCGCCGAAGAACTGGGCGACCGGGCCGTCGTGAAGGACGTGGATTTCGTCGGGCTGATCCGGGCACTGGAGATCCGCAAGGTCGACGTGGTGATCGCGTACCTCGACGCGAGCGCGGACCGCAAGAGGTCCGTGGACTTCACCCGGCCTTACTGATCGTTTCAGAATGAGTTGAGCTGTGGGCCTTGTGCTCGACGATCTTGGTCGGCAGGGTGTCCAGAGTGCGTGCTGATCTTGTTCCTGACGACCTGTGGGAGCGGGTGGCTCCGCTCCTGCCGCCCGCTCCCGAACGGCGCCGGCGCCACCCCGGGCGGCTGCGTGTTCCCGACCGAGTGGCACTCGCCGGCGTCATGTATGTGCTGCGGAC
>NZ_JBEZWL010000158.1:0-16863 GCF_040648015.1 Streptomyces sp. NPDC029216
GACCTCGTACTGGGCGTACTCGGTCTTGCGCCCGGTGCGGCGAGAGTGCGTGCCAGGCGTCGCGGGGCAGACGGGACTTTGACGACAGACCCTAGAAGAGGGTGCCCTCCTCCGGCGCCTCCAGCTCGCCCAGCAGCTCGGGCCCGTTGTTGCGCACGTTGCTCACCGCCGTGGACACCGGGTACGCCCGCATCAGCCCGCCCGGCGGGGGCGCCAGCAGGTCCCGCAGCCCGGTCTCGTCGGTGCGGGCCGGATCCAGCCAGGCGTCCCAGCGGTCCGGGGTCAGCATCAGCGGCATGCGGGGGTGGATCTCGGAGAGGGAGCGCGGCCCCTCGGCGGGGGCCACGCCCAGCGGGGTGGTCTCGGCCTCGGCGGTGATCACCGAGCAGGTGGCCCACCAGGCCTGCGGGTGGTCGGGGGGCAGGGCGGCGTCGCGCCAGAACTCGTAGATCCCGGCCATCGCGAAGACGGAGCCGTCGGCGGGCAGCACGAAGTAGGGCTGCTTGCGGGCCCGCTTCTTCTTCCCCTCCACCTCCAGCTGCCGCTCGTCGTGCGCGGTGACCCACTCGTAGTAGCCGTCGGCGGGGACGATGCAGCGGCGCTGGGCGAAGGGCCGCCGGAAGGAGGGCTTCTCGTGCAGGGTCTCCGACCGGGCGTTGATCATCCGGGCGGCGCCCTCGGGGCTCTTGGCCCAGGAGGGGACCAGGCCCCACTTCAGGGCCCTCAGCTGGCGAACCGGACGCGGGTCCCGCGCGTCTTTGAGGGGACGGTCGAGGACGACGTGCACCTCCTTGGTCGGCGCCACGTTGAAGTCGGGGGCCAGGGTCTCCTCGGGCTCCCACCGCTCGATGCCGAATATCCCCGCCAGTTCCTCTGGCGTCCGACCGGCCGCAAACCTTCCGCACATGGCTGACACACTGCCACGGACACCGCCCACCACCGCAAGGAGTCCGCCACTCCATGGACAGCAGCACGACGGCCGGCCTCTGGGACCGGCTCACCGGCATACAGACCCCACCGGCCCTGTGGCTGGTGGCCGCCACCGGCCTGGCCGCCCTGGCCGTCGTGGTGTGGCGGCCGCTGTGGCTGCCGGCCCGCAACGCGATCACCATCGCGCACGAGGGCGGGCACGGCCTGGTGGCCCGGCTGAGCGGGCGCGAGCTGGCGGGGATCCGGCTGCACTCCGACACCAGCGGGGTCACCGTCAGCCGGGGCAAGCCGACCGGGGTCGGCATGGTCCTGACGGCCGCCGCCGGCTACACGGCGCCCTCGCTGCTGGGCCTGGGCGGGGCCGCCCTGCTGTCGGCGCACCGGATCACGGTGCTGCTGTGGGCGGCGACCGCACTGCTGGTGCTGCTGCTGGTGCGGATCCGCAACGCGTACGGGCTGCTGACGGTGTTCCTGGCCGGCGGGACGTTCGTGCTGGTCTCCTGGCTGGCCTCGGCGGAGGTGCAGGCGGTCTTCGCGTACGCGGTGGTGTGGTTCCTGCTGCTGGGCGGGGTGCGTCCGGTCTTCGAGCTCCAGGCCAAGCGGCGCGGGGGCGGGGCGCCGGACTCGGACGCCGACCAGCTGGGGCGGCTCACCCACCTGCATCCGGTGGTCTGGCTGCTCTTCTTCCACACGGTCTCGCTGTGCGCGCTCGTGGGGGGCGGGCGCTGGCTGCTCGGCCTGTGAGACGCGGGCGCGATCAAGATCTGGGCCCGCGCACAGCCACTAAAGTGGGGGCCATGACCGAGACCCCCGCGCTCCTCCCCCTCTGGCCCGCTCCGCTCGCCGAGGGTGCCGTCCACGCCACCGTCACCGTGCCGGGGTCCAAATCGGTCACCAACCGCGCCCTCGTGCTCGCCGCCCTGGCCGCCGAGCCGGGCTGGGTGCGCCGCCCGCTGCGCTCGCGCGACTCCCAGCTGATGTCGGACGCGCTGCGCGCCCTGGGCGTCGGCATCGAGGAGACGGTCTCCTCCAGCTCCGCCGCGGACGGCGCGGGCGGCGAGGCCTGGCGGATCATCCCGGCGGCCCTGCACGGTCCGGCCACCGTCGACGTCGGCAACGCGGGCACGGTCATGCGCTTCCTGCCGCCCGTCGCCACCCTCGCCGCCGGCGACATCCGCTTCGACGGCGACCCGCGCTCCTACGAGCGCCCGCTCGGCGAGGTCATCAACGCCCTGCGCGCCCTGGGCGCCCGCATCGACGACGACGGCCGCGGCGCGCTGCCGATGACCGTCCACGGCGGCGGCGCCCTGGAGGGCGGCACGGTCGAGATCGACGCCTCCAACTCCTCGCAGTTCGTCTCGGCGCTGCTGCTGTCCGCCCCGCGCTTCAACCAGGGCGTCGAGGTCCGGCACACGGGCGCGACGCTGCCGTCGATGCCGCACATCCGGATGACGGTGGAGATGCTGCGCGCGGCGGGCGCCCAGGTCGACACCCCCGAGGCCGGGGGCGAGAAGAACGTCTGGCGGGTGGCGCCGAGCGCGCTGCTCGGCCGCGACCTGGTCGTCGAGCCGGACCTGTCCAACGCCCAGCCGTTCCTGGCGGCGGCGCTGATCACCGGCGGTACGGTCACCATCCCGGACTGGCCGCGCCGCACCACGCAGCCCGGTGACGAGCTGCGCCGCATCTTCACGGAGATGGGCGGCTCCTGCGAGCTGACCGACGCGGGCCTGGTCTTCACCGGCACCGGCGCGGTCCACGGCATCGACGTGGACCTGAGCGAGGTCGGCGAGCTGACCCCGGGCATCGCGGCGGTGGCGGCCCTGGCCGACTCCCCGTCCACCCTGCGCGGGGTGGCCCACCTGCGGCTGCACGAGACGGACCGGCTGGCCGCGCTCACCAAGGAGATCAACGAGCTCGGCGGCGACGTCACCGAGACGGCGGACGGGCTGCACATCCGGCCGCGGAAGCTGCACGGCGGGATCTTCCACACCTACGACGACCACCGCATGGCCACCGCGGGCGCGGTGATCGGCCTGGCCGTGAAGGGCGTGGAGATCGAGAACGTGGCGACCACCGCGAAGACCCTGCCCGACTTCCCGAGGATGTGGGCGGACATGCTCTCGGGAGCGGAAGCAGGAGCGGGAGCGTAGGGGCCCGGTCATGCGCAGGTACGGCAAGCACACCGACGAGGACGACATCCGCCAGCGCCCGAACCCCAAGGGCAACCGGGCACGGACGAACATCAGGCCCAAGCACGAGGACGCCTCGGAGGGCTTCGTCCTCACCGTGGACCGCGGCCGGCTGACCTGCCTGGTCGACGGCCGCACGGTCACCGCGATGAAGGCCCGCGAGCTGGGCCGCAAGGCGGCGGTGGTGGGCGACTGGGTGTCGCTCGTCGGCGACCTGTCCGGAAAGAAGGACACGCTCGCCCGGATCGTACGGATCGGGGAGCGCAAGTCCGTCCTGCGGCGCACGGCCGACGACGACGACCCGTACGAGCGGGTGGTCGTCGCCAACGCCGACCAGCTGGCGATCGTGACGGCCCTGGCCGACCCTGAGCCCCGGCCCCGGATGATCGACCGCTGTCTGGTGGCGGCGTACGACGCGGGGCTGGAGCCCCTGCTGGTGCTGACCAAGTCCGATCTGACCTCCGCGGACAAGATCCTGGAGGTCTACTCGACCTTCGGGCTGAACTACGTGGTGACCAACCGCGAGGAGCTGGAGACGGGCGACGCCGCCGAGCGGGTCCGCGAGCGCCTCGACGGCCGGATCACCGCCTTCGTCGGCCACTCGGGCGTGGGCAAGACGACGCTGGTGAACTCGCTGGTCGCCGAGGGCCGCCAGCGCGCCACCGGGCACGTCAACGCGGTGACCGGCCGCGGCCGGCACACCACCACCTCGGCGCTGGCGCTGCCCCTGCCCTCCGGGGACGGCTGGGTCATCGACACCCCGGGCGTGCGCTCCTTCGGCCTGCACCACGTGAACCCCTCGCGCGTGGTGCTGGCCTTCCCGGACCTGGTGCCGGGGACGGAGGGCTGCCCGCGCGCGTGCAGCCACGACGAGCCGGACTGCGCGCTCGACCAGTGGGTGGAGGACGGCCACGCGGACCCGGCGCGGCTGTACTCGCTGCGGCGGCTGCTGGAGACGCGCGAGCGCCGCGAAGGCGACTGATCGCCAGACTGATCGCCGGGCGGGTTTGCACCACGCCATGTCTGGTAAATGCATAATCGCACCAAGTGACGTGATGTCACCTGACGCGGGGAGGCATTCGACATGGCGTGGCTGCTGGTCGTGGTCGCGGGGATCCTGGAGACCGGTTTCGCGGTCTGCCTCAAGCTGTCCCACGGTTTCACCCGGCTGTGGCCGACGATCGCCTTCGCGTGCTTCGCGCTCGGCAGCTTCGGCCTGCTGACCCTGGCCCTGAAGAAGCTGGACGTGGGCCCGGCGTACGCGGTGTGGACGGGCATCGGGGCGGCCGGGACCGCCATCTACGGCATGGTCTTCCTCGGGGACCTGGTCTCCACCCTCAAGCTCGTCTCGATCACGCTGGTCATCCTGGGCGTCATCGGCCTCCAGCTCTCCGGCTCGGCCCACTGATCAGCCGCAGCAGCTCCCGCTCGCCCGGCTCCTCGCCGGGCGCCACCACGTAGGACAGCGCGAGCCGTACGGCGAGCTCGCAGCGGCGCTCCGGCTCCTGCGGCAGCGCGGCTACGGCCCGGTCGCGGGCGGCCCGGGTCAGCTCCCCCGGCCCGATCGCCTGCCGGCTCCCGGCCGGGGGCGGCGCGGGCAGGGCCGTGCTCCAGGCCCCGGTCAGCAGGGCCCGTACGAGCGCACGCGCGCGGGCCGCCCGTACCGTCCACTCGGCGACGGCCGCGAGCCGCTCGGCGGCGGTGTGCCCGGGCGGGGCGGCGGCCAGCGCCCGGTCCACCCCGTCGAGGTACCAGTCGGCCGCGCGGCGCACCAGGGCCCGGCCCAGGCCCTCCTTGCCGCCGAACTCGTTGTAGAGGGTCTGCCGCGAGACCCCGGCGGCGGTCGCGACCTCCACCATCCGCACGGCCGGCCAGGGGCGTGCGCTCAGCGCCGCCTCCGCCGCTTTCAGCAAGGACTCCCGGGCCGCCGACAACGTCGCCTCCCCCGCCTGTCGCTCCGGCCGGCTGTCCCCGGCCTGGCTCACCCGCCAGAGTTGACGGACCGCCAGATCCTGTCAAGGGCGCCTCCCGGCCGTACCGTGGACACCGTTCGCCGGGCCCCCGCGGTCTCGATACTGTTCGGGCATGCCCACGTATGACGACGATCTGCGCCTTGCCCTCGAACTCGCCGACGCGGCGGACGCCGCCACCATGCAGCGCTTCCGCGCCCTCGACCTGAAGGTGGAGACCAAGCCGGACATGACTCCGGTGAGCGAGGCCGACCAGGCCGCCGAGGAGATCATCCGGGCCGGGATCCTGGCCGCGCGGCCCGACGACGCGATCCTCGGCGAGGAGTACGGGCTCAAGGGCGAGGGCCCGCGCCGCTGGGTCGTGGACCCGATCGACGGAACGAAGAACTACGTGCGCGGCGTCCCCGTGTGGGCGACCCTGATCTCCCTCATGGCGGAGGGCGAGGACGGGGTGTTCCGCCCGGTCGTCGGCGTGGTCTCGGCCCCGGCGCTGGGCCGCCGCTGGTGGGCCTCGCAGGGCGGGGGCGCCTTCTCGGGCGGCGCGCTGGGCGAGCCCGCGGGCCCGATCGGCGTGTCGAAGGTGGCCTCCCTGGGGGACGCCTCCTTCGCGTACTCCTCGCTGAGCGGCTGGGAGGAACAGGGCCGGCTCCCCGGCTTCCTGGAGCTGACCCGCGCTTGCTGGCGCACCCGGGGCTACGGGGACTTCTGGCCGTACATGATGGTCGCCGAGGGCTCCCTGGACCTGTGCGCCGAGCCGGAGCTGAACCTGTGGGACATGGCGGCCATCGCGGTCGTGGTCCAGGAGGCGGGCGGCCGGTTCACGAGCGTCGACGGCGTGGACGGGGTGCACGGCGGCAACGCTGCGGCCTCGAACGGGCTGCTCCACGAGGAGATGCTGGGCTTCCTGCGCCCCGCCTCCTGATCCCGGCGCGCGGGGGCATGCGCTCAGCGCGCCCTCTTGATGACGCTGCGTGCTCGTGGGAATCTGAGACTCCCCCGCTTGTGCGCTTGTGAAGCGGTTCTCGAAGCGGGACACACCCAGGAGGTGGTTCTCTTCATGCTCGTCCGTGACGCCATGAGCACCGTGATCCTGACCCTCGGACCCGCCCACACCCTCCGTCAGGCGGCCTGCCTGATGTCCGGCCGGCGCGTCGGCGCGGCCGTCGTCCTCGACCCCGACCACAGCGGCATCGGCATCCTGACCGAGCGCGACATCCTGAACTCGATCGGGGCGGGCCACGACCCCGACCGGGAGTCGGTGGGCGCGCACACCACGAACAACGTCGTCTTCTGCACCCCCGAGGCCACCGTGGAGGAGGCCGCCGAGGCGATGGCCGTCGGCGGCTTCCGGCACCTGATCGTGCTGGAGGACGGCGGCCCGGTGGGCATCGTCTCCGTCCGTGACGTCATCCGCTCCTGGGTGCGCACGCGGACCAGCATCGCGGCGTAGAACGGCGGCGGGCCGGAACCCCCGTGGAGGTCCCGGCCCGCCGTCCCGCTACGGCAAGCGGTCCGTACTAGCCGCGGAGGGCCTGGACCGCGGCTTCCAGCCGCTTGCCGAAGTCGCCGTCCGCCTGGCGGAAGTTGTCGATCGCGCGCTCGACGATGTCGTCACGGGAGACCTTGGCGATGAAGCCGGAGAGGTTCTCGATCAGACGGCCCTTCTCGTCCTCGGACATCAGGCGGTAGAGGTCGCCCGCCTGGACGAAGTCGTTGTCCTCGGAGTGCGACGGGGTGGCGTGGTTGCCCGTGCCGCCGGTGACCGGGGTGGACTGCCACAGCGGGCGGTCCGTCTGGAAGGGGCCGCCGAAGCTGTTCGGCTCGTAGTTCTTCGCGCCCTTGTGGCGGCCGTCGTAGAGGTAGCCGTCACGGGAGTTGGTGCGCGCCTCGGTGGCGTGCGGGCGGTTCACCGGCAGGTGGTCGGCGTTGATGCCGACGCGGTAGCGGTGGGCGTCGCCGTACGCGAAGAGGCGGCCCTGGAGCATCTTGTCCGGGGAGGGACCGATGCCGGGGACGAAGTGCGCCGGGGAGAAGATGGACTGCTCGACCTCGGCGAAGATGTTCTCCGGGTTGCGGTTGAGCTCCAGCTTGCCGATCTCGATCGGCGGGTAGTCCTCGTGCGGCCACACCTTGGTGAGGTCGAACGGGTTGAAGCGGTAGTTCGCCGCGTCGGCGTCGGGCATGATCTGGACCTGCACGGTCCAGGTCGGGAACTCGCCGCGCTCGATGGACTCGCGCAGGTCGCGCTGGTGGGAGTCCGGGTCCTCGCCGGCGAGCCGGTTGGCCTCGGCCTGGGTGAGGTTCTTGATGCCCTGGTCGGTCTTGAAGTGGTACTTGACCCAGAAGACCTCGCCGGCCTCGTTGTTCCACTGGAACGTGTGCGAGCCGTAGCCGTTCATGTGACGGTAGGACGCCGGGATGCCGCGGTCGCCGAACAGCCAGGTCACCTGGTGGGTGGACTCGGGCGACAGACCCCAGAAGTCCCAGACGTTGTCCGCCTCCTGCGAGCCGGTGTACGGGTCGCGCTTCTGGGTGTGGATGAAGTCGGGGAACTTGATGGCGTCGCGTATGAAGAACACCGGCGTGTTGTTGCCGACGAGGTCGTAGTTGCCCTCTTCGGTGTAGAACTTCAGCGCCCAGCCGCGCGGGTCGCGGCGGGCGTCGGCGCCGCCGAGGCTGTCCGCGACGGTCGAGAAGCGCAGAAACGTTTCGGTCTGCTTGCCGACCTCGGAGAGGAACTTGGCGCGGGTGTACTTCGTGACGTCCGCGGTCACGGTGAAGGTGCCGTAGGCGCCGGCGCCGCGGGCGTGCACCACGCGCTCCGGGATGCGCTCACGGTTGAAGTGCGCGAGCTTCTCCAGCAGGAGCTGGTCCTGGACGAGGACCGGCCCGCCGACCCCAGCGGTCTCGCTGTTCTGGTTGTCGGCGACCGGAGCCCCGGCCTCCGTGGTGAGCGGTCCCTGCGTCACGTGCGCCTCCTGCGTCATTTCCTGCAAGTCCTGTCCTTGGCGTTTGCCGTAACCGATCCTACGATGGACTTTGTCTAAGTCAAGTAAGCATCCAAGTCCACATCGGTTCGGGATCTACACCGAATCCCCACTGTTAGGCTGGCGTGTATGAGTGACCTGCTGGAACGACTTCGCGGACGCGGCTGGCGCATGACGGCCCAGCGGCGTGTCGTGGCCGAAGTACTCGACGGTGACCACGTTCACCTGACGGCAGACGAAGTGCACGCACGCGCAGTGATCAAACTGCCCGAGATTTCTAGAGCGACGGTGTACAACACCTTGGGCGAGCTGGTCTCGCTCGGCGAGGTGCTGGAAGTGTCGACGGACCGGCGGGCCAAGCGGTACGACCCGAACGCGCACCGCCCCCACCACCACCTGGTCTGCGCCCAGTGCGGCGCCATCCGCGACGTCCACCCGGCGGGCGACCCGCTGGCCGACCTGCCGGACGGCGAACGCTTCGGCTTCACGGTCTCGGCGGTCGAGGTGACCTACCGCGGGGTGTGCCCGAACTGCGCCGCCGCGTAACCGGCGGCCGAGGACGACGCGAGAAGGCCGGGGGCCGTCGGCCCCCGGCCTTTTCCGTACGCCGGTGTTTACGTTCAGGAACGACTCAAGGCCCGGATCCATGGGATCCGGGCCTTGGGCCTTCAGTAGCGGGGACAGGATTTGAACCTGCGACCTCTGGGTTATGAGCCCAGCGAGCTACCGAGCTGCTCCACCCCGCGTCGGTAAACCCGACTCTACGGGAGTCCACCCGGCAGATGCAAATCAGTTAACCGGTTCCCCCGGACGGCCTCATGCGGAGAGCTCCTCCGCCAGCGCGTCGCGCAGCCGCGCCGCCCGCTCGGCGACCTCCGCCGGGCCGAGCTCCATGGCGCGCAGGCACCACTTCTGCCCCTCCGCGAGGTCCCCGTGCCGGGCCGCGAGCAGCCCGAGCCGCAGGGCGGCGCGGCCGTGCCCGGCCACCGCCGCCCGGGTCCACCACAGGGCCGCCTCCGGCTCGTTGCCCTCGCGGGCCAGCAGCAGGCCGAGGTTGAAGGCGCCGTTGCGCGAGCCGGCCTCGGCCGCCTCCCGGTACCAGCGGGCGGCCACGGCCAGGTCGCCCCGGGCCGCGGCCAGCATCCCGACCCGTACCTGGGCCCGGCGGTGTCCCTGCTCGGCGGCGCGCTCGTACCAGTCCTCGCTCTCGGTGCGCGGGGCGCCGCCGACGGGCTCGCCCAGCGCCGGGGGCTCCGGCGGCGGGGCCAGCGACTCCAGCAGGGAGGCCAGCCGGAACGCCGCCTCCGCGCTGCCGCCGCCCGCCGCGCAGCGCAGGTGCCGCTCGGCGGCGCGCTCCTCCCCGTCGCGCACCAGGGCGATCCCGACCTGGAGGGCGGCGTCCGTGTGCCCGGCCGCGGCGGCGCGCTCGTACCACTTCAGGGCCGAGCGGTCCTCGTCCCGGCTGGCGAAGAGGATCCCGAGGTTGAAGGCGGCGTCGACGCTGCCGGCCTCGGCCGCCTTGGAGAACCACGGCTCGGCGCCGGCCGCGTCCCCGGCCTGGAGCAGCATGATCGCCAGCGCGTTGGCGGCCTCGCGGTGACCCGCGTAGGCGGCCCGCCGGTACCACTGCTCGGCCTGGGCGGTCCGCTCCTGCGCGGCGCACAGCAGCGCGAGGTTGTAGGCGCCGTTGTGGTCGCCGGCGTCCATCGCGACCCGGTACCACTTCTCGGCGGTCTCGGTCTCGCCGCGGGCCGCGTGCAGCGCGCCCAGGGCGTTCGCGGCGTTGCCGTCGCCGTCCTGCGCGGCGCGGTGCCACCAGGCGGCCGCGCTGTCCTCGTCCCCGGCGTCGCGCAGCAGGAAGCCGAGCGCGCAGGCCGCCCGGGCCTCCCCCTGCTTGGCGGAGCTCAGGTACCAGCGGCCGGCCTCCTTCAGCTCGCCGCGCGCCTCCAGGAGGGCGCCCAGGTGCAGCCCGGCGCGCCGGTGGCCGCGCGCGGCGGCCTGCCGGTACCACTGCTCGGCCTCGGCGGGGTCGCCCTTGCGCAGGTGCCGGGCCAGCCGGTAGGCGGCCTCGCGGTGGCCCTGCTCGGCGGCGGCCCGGAACCAGCGCTCGACCCCCTTGTCCCCGCGGTGTTCCAGCAGGTCGGCCAGGGCGTACGCGCCGAGGGCGTGGCCGGACTCCGCGGCCTGGCGCAGCCAGTACTCGGCGGCGGGCTCGTCCCCGCGCTCGCGGTAGTGGCGGCCCAGGGCGTGCGCGGCGGGGGCCGAGCCGGCGACGGCGGCGACCCGCCACCAGACGGCGGCCTCGTCGGGGTAGCCGCGCTGGAGGAGGAGGACGCCCAGGTTGTTGGCGGCGGCGCGGTCCCCCGCGCCGGTGGCGCCGCGCAGGTAGGGCTCGGCCCCGGCCAGGTCGCCGCGGCGCAGCAGCAGGGCGCCGAGGACGCTCATGGCACCGGGGTCGCCCTTGTCGGCGGCCACCCGGTGGCGCGCCTCCAGTTCGGCGTCGGTGGCCCCGTCCGCGTCACCGAAGGCCTCTTCCGCGAAATCCGCATCGGTCAGTGCGGTCTGCGCGTTAACAGCGGGAGCCGCCTGACCGGCCTCCGCACCCGACCCGGCCTCCGCCCTCACAAACCGCCCTGTCTCCAGCAGAGTTGACCTGTCCCCCATAAATCCCATCGTCGCATCACCTGCTACCCGCGTACACCTGGTATGTCGCAGCCAGTGAGGTCACTACAGCGTTTTGTCGACATGCCCACAGAGAGACAAGTCAAACACGCTCACGCCCCAACTCACCCGCCCCAGTGACCTCATGTCCCCCAGCAGCTTCTCCCCCGGCCGCGTCGAGCCTGGTCCGGGCATGACGAAGGCCCGGATCCCAAGGGATCCGGGCCTTCATCTTCAGTAGCGGGGACAGGATTTGAACCTGCGACCTCTGGGTTATGAGCCCAGCGAGCTACCGAGCTGCTCCACCCCGCGTCGGTGAAACCACAGTATCACGACGCGGGACGGAGCCATGACCGCCTTCCGGCCGGGCCGCCTAGCCCCCCGGCTTGGGGGCCGTCAGCTTCGCCTCCGCGTCGATCGCCCGCTTCAGCGCCGCCTGGAGGTCGCTCTGCGCCTTGCCGTACGCGGTCCAGTCGCCGGCCTTCATGGCCTTGTCGGCCTCCTCGACCGCCTTCTGGGCGTCGGCGAGGGCCGCCTTGACCGTCGGGTCCTGCGCGGCCGGCGGGTTCGCGGGGGTCTCACCCGGCTTGGTCGGCGGGGTCTCCGGGGGTACCGGCGTGGTCGGGGCCTCGGCTCCGAAGACCACGTTCAGCGCCTTCTCCAGGGTGTCCTCGAAGGCCGTCTGGCCGCCGTAGGTCACGAGCACCTTGCGCAGCAGCGGGTACTTCAGCCCCGAGCTGCGGACGTAGACCGGCTCCACGTAGAGCATCCCGCCGTCCAGCGGGACCGAGAGCAGGTTCCCGTACTCGACCTCGGAGTCGCCGCCGCGCAGCAGACGGATCGACTCGGCGATCTTCGTCTCGGAGTTGAACTTGCTCTGGACCTGCTTGGGGCCGTCGACGGGACTGCTGGTCGGCAGCTTCAGGAGTCTGATCTTGCCGTAGTCCGGGGTGCCTGGATCGGCGTTGACCGCCATGAAGGCACTCAGGTTGTCCCGCCCGTTCGGCGTGAACGTGGTGGTGAGGGAGAAGACCTGGTCCTTCTCCTTCTGCTCCGGCATCTTCATCGACAGGTAGTACGGCGGAACCGCCGTACCGGCCTTGGTCGTCGGGTCGTCCGGGACCTGCCACGCCTCGCTGCCGCTCAGGAAGGTCTGCGGGTCGGTGACGTGGTAGCGGGTCAGGAGCTCGCGCTGGACCTTGAAGAGGTCCTGCGGGTAGCGCAGGTGGTCCATGAGCGGCTTGGAGATCTCGCTCTTGGGCTTCACCGTGCCCGGGAAGGCCTTCATCCAGGTCTTCAGGACCGGGTCCTGGGTGTCCCACTGGTACAGGTCGACCGTGCCGTCGTAGGCATCGACGGTGGCCTTGACCGAGTTGCGGATGTAGTTGACCCGGTTCTCCTGCGCGACCACCGCGCGCTGGCTGTTGGTCAGCGAGTCCGTGGTGCTCTGGCCCAGCGTGGTGCGCGAGGCGTACGGGTAGCCGTTGGTCGTCGTGTAGGCGTCGACGATCCACTTGATCCGGCCGTCGACGACCGCCGGGTACGGGGCGCCGTCGATGGTCAGCCAGGGCGCGACGGCCTCGACGCGGTCCTTGGGGGTGCGGTTGTAGAGGATCCGCGAACCCTCGCCGATGGCCCCCGAGTAGAGGATCTGCGGCTCGCTGAAGGCGAGCGCGTACGCGGCCCGGTTGACCGGGTTGTTCAGGTTGACGCCGGAGTCGCCCTTGTAGCTCGTCTCCTTCTCGCCCTTGTCGTCCGAGTAGTCGAGCTCCTTCTGCGGCCCACCGACGATCGAGTACTGCTTCGTCTGCTCGCCGTAGTAGATGCGCTGCTGGAAGTCCTTGCCGAACATGCCCTGGGAGGGCAGGTCCGACTGTGTGAAGTCGGGGGCGCCCTTGTCCGTGGCGGTGTTGCCCTTGGCGGCGACCACGCCGAAGCCGTGCGTGTAGCGGAAGTGGTCGTTGATCCAGTTGTTCTTCGGGATGCCGCCGATGTTCAGCTCGCGGAGCCCGATGACCGTGTCCTGGCCGCTGTAGCGGTCCACGGCGAGCGTGGACGGGAAGGCGTAGTAGCCCTTGACCTGCTGGAGCTGCTGGAAGGCCGGGGAGACGATGTTCGGGTCGAGGAGCCGGATGCTGGCGGTGGTGTCCGCCGTCTTGCGCAGCTGGTCCTTGTTCGTCCCGGCGTTGGGCACGCCCGGGTAGTCCTTGACGTCGGTTCCGTCGATCCCGTAGGCGTCGCGGGTGGCCTTGATGTTCTTCTCGACGTAAGGGGATTCCTTGGCCTGCTCGTTCGGCTGGACCTGGAACTTCTGCACGATCGCCGGGTACAGCCCGCCGATCAGGATGGCGGAGAGGACCATGAGGCCGAAGCCGATGACCGGCAGCTGCCAGGTGCGCCGCCACAGCGTGGCGAAGAACAGCACCGCGCAGATCGCGGCGATGGCGACGAGGATCGTCTTCGCCGGCAGGTAGGCGTTGGCGTCGACGTAGCGCAGGCCGGTCCAGTTGTCGGAGGCCTTGAAGTCGCTGGACTTCACCGCGAGGCCGTACCGGTCGAGCCAGTACGCGACCGCCTTGAAGGTGACGAAGAGGCCGAGCAGCACCGACAGGTGCCCGGTCGCCGCGGCGGTGGCCCGGGCGCCCGGGCTGGTCACGCGCAGTCCGCCGTACAGGTAGTGCACGACGACCGCGGCGATCACCGACAGCACGACCGCGGCGAAGCCGAAGCCGAGCAGGAAGCGGTACCAGGGCAGGTCGAAGGTGTAGAAGGACACGTCGAGATGGAACTGCGGGTCCTTCTTGCCGAAGGGCACCCCGTTCACGTACATCAGCCAGGTCTTCCACTGGCCGGCGGCCGACGCGCCCGCGATCAGCCCGACGATCGCGGCGATGGTCAGGAGCAGCCACTTCTTGTACGGCGCGACGCTCATCCGGTAGCGGTCGAGGCTCTGCTGCTCCATCGACATCGCGCTGAGCGGCGGCCGCAGCCGGTACGCCAGCCAGATGTTCAGCCCGACGGCGCCCGCCATCAGCAGCCCGAAGACGGCGAAGAGGCCGATCTTGGTCCACAGGGTGGTGGTGAAGACCGTGGAGTACTTGACGGAGCGGAACCAGAGCCAGTCCGTCCAGAACCCGGCGAACATGATGAACGCCATGGCCAGGACGGCCAGGACGCCCAGGGTCAGCAGAAGGGTCCGGGCACGCCGGGAGGGGCGGCCGACTCTCATCCGTGGCCCGGAGGGGCCTCCGCCGCGGTCCGGCATCTGGAAAGCCAAGGTGCGCACCTCGAAAGTCGCTGTGTCTGGTCGTGGGCCCTCGATCGTAGGGCCCACCCATGCAACTTACTGAGGCTTTAGTCAGTTCCCGGTATCGGGGGGAAACGAGGCAGGATGTTGTCCATGTCCAACCTTCCGCCCACCCCGGGCACCCCGATGGCGGCCAGTCCGCTGACCCGCGCCGTCCTCGAAATCGACGAGTACGCCTCCACCCTCGGCTGGGACAAGCCGGCCCGCCTCTTCGCCCTGGTCGACACGGCCCGCCTGCGCCGGCAGGAGCCCGGCCTGAGGAAGCAGCTCGGCCTCGACACCGACGACGCCGGCAAGGCCCAGCTCACCCCGATCGAGCAGGACGAGGTGCCGGCCGGGACCCCGCTGGACAAGTTCCTGGGAACCATCGCCTGGCCCGACGCGGTCGTCGGGTGCGCGCTGACGGTGGAGCGGCTGATGCTGCCGCCGTCCGCCGAGGCCGCCGTACCGGAGGGGCTCAACGACAAGCAGCTGGCCAAGTGGGTCGCCGGCCACCCGGAGCGGCAGGAGGTGCGCCTGACGGTCGGCGTACTGCGCGACGGCTCGCGGGAGTCGGCCGTACGGCTGCGGGACAAGGACTCCTCCAGCGAGGTCCTGACCGGTGCGGGCCTGGTGCCGGGGCTGGCCGACGCGCTGGCGGCGACCTTCGCCTGACCCCCCGGGGTGCCGGGGGGCCGGCCGGGTCCGCGCGCTCAGGACTTCGTGCAGCGCGGCAGTCCGGCCGTGTCCCCCTTGCTGATCTTCTGCAGGGCCTTGGTGGCGTCGTCGATGGTGGAGACCTTCACCAGGGTCAGACCGTCGGGGACCCGCGCGGCGGCGGAGGCGCAGTTCTCGGCCGGGGTCAGGAAGTACTCGGCCCCGGCCTGGCGGGCGCCGATGGTCTTCATCTGGATGCCGCCGATGGGGCCGACCTTCCCCGTGTCGTCGATGGTGCCGGTGCCGGCGATGAACTTGCCGCCGGTCAGGTCCTCCGGGGTGAGCTTGTCGACGATGCCCAGGGCGAACATCAGGCCGGCGCTGGGGCCGCCGACGTCGGCGAGCTTGATGTCGATCGGGAACGGGAAGGTGTGGTCGGTCCCGGCCCGGATGCCGACGACGGCGTGGCCGTCGTCCTGCGCCTTGCCCGCGGTGATGGTGACCTTGGTGGTGGCGGTGGGCTCGCGGTTCGCCTTCTCGGCCTCGGCCGCCTCGGCGGCGGGCACGATGGTGAACTCGACGGGCTCGCCGGGCTTGTGCTTGGTGACGAGCTTGGCGACGTCACCGGGCGCGGTGACGGGGCTGCCGTCGACGTTCTTGACGACGTCCCCGGCGTGCAGCTTGCCTTCGGAGGGGCTGCCCTTGACGACGGTGGCGACGATGACGCGGGCGCTGACCGGGATGCCGAGCTGCTTGAGGGCGGCCACCTTGGCGCTCTCCTGCGACTGGCTGAACTCCTCGGCGTTCTCCTGCGTGGACTCCTTGTCCGTCTTGCCGTCCGGGTAGAGGTTCTCGTGCGGGACGACGATGTTGTCGTCCGCGAGCCAGCCGTAGGCCGCTTCGAGCAGGTTCATGTCGTAGTCGGCGCCGGTGACGCGGACCGTGGTCATGTTGAGGTGACCGGTGGTCGGGTACGTCTGGTGGCCGGAGATGTTCAGCACCGGCTCGCCGTGCGACTCGCCCAGTGTGTTCACGGTCGGACCGGGACTCATCTCGGAGTACGGGACCTTGAGGAACAACCCCGCGCAGAGCAGCGCGAACAGCACGAGGGAGGAGGCGAGCATCGTCGCGGGACGGCGTGGCATGGATCGACAGTACGGGACGGCCCCGGCGGGCGGCCCGTGGGGCCGGTCAGACGACGTCGGACCCGGAGTGCGCCTCGGCCTTCTGCCGTTCCCGGTCGGCCTTGTCCATGGCCTCGCGGAACCTCGCGTAGCCGGCGAGCTCGGATATGTCACCCTGGGTGCGGTCGCGCGCTGCCCAGCTGCCCCATATCGCCGCCCCTATCGCGGCGAACAGCGGAATCAGCAACCACGCCAGTGACGCCATGGACGTGCCTCCCTGCCCCGAAAGTACGTGTAGTCGTTGGTGGCTTCAACGCTCGTGCCCATGGGGGGGTTACGCAAATCGAGGGCGTGTTGCGCGGCCGAACGGGGGTGAGGCTACTCCCGCCCGGCGGGGTCCGCGCGGCCGGGGTCAGCAGGCGCCGACCCACTCCTCCGAGCCGTCCGAGAAGGTCTGGTGCTTCCAGATCGGCACCTCGTGCTTGAGGTCGTCGATCAGCATCCGGCAGGCCTCGAAGGCCTCGCCGCGGTGCGGGCAGGAGACGGCGACGACCACGGCCAGGTCGCCGACGGCCAGGTCGCCGACGCGGTGGACGGCCGCCAGGGCGCGGACGGGGTACTTCGCCACGACGCGCTCGGCGATGCGGCGCATCTCGGCCTCCGCCGTGGGATGGCAGGAGTAGCCGAGGGCGTCGACGTCCGCGCCGCCGTCGTGGTTGCGCACCGTGCCGACGAAGAGGGTCGTGCCTCCCGTCTCGTCGTCGCCGACGGCCTGGAAGACCTCGTCGATCGAGAGCGCGGTCTCACGGATCGCGAGCAGCCGGATGGGGTCCTGGGCGGCCTGCTCGCCGGGGTGGTCGAAGTGCGGTGCCATGTCATCCATCGTGCCCTAGCGGCTGACGTGGCGGAATAGCCGATTCGCCCGTGCCGTGACCGGCGGGTTGGGAGCCTCCTACAGGAGGGCCGACGGGCGCGGGCGGGCCGGCCGGGCCCGGAGCGGGTCCGGGCCCGTGGGGGCCGGGTGCGCGTCCCCGGTCAGAGGCCGCGGCGCCGACGGGC